>JAAEPL010000055.1 GCA_024232675.1 Planctomycetaceae bacterium | reverse complement strand
GCTAGTCGCATGCCTGAATGCCGAACTTGAACGAGACGATGAAACAGCTTCGGGTTTCGGGGGAGGCGATGAACGAGTCCAGGCGCTTCAGCATTGGTCAGGCGGGAGGAAAAAAAGGTAGCGTGGACGCGGCTTCAGGCTGAGGAAGAATCCACCGCGTCGCGAATGCTCTTGGCGATCTAGGCCAGACCAGCCAGTGAGCATGAACGGCTTTGGGAGATCGTTGCTCAATTCCTGCATACAGGCACAGCGATCAGTGCCTGGAAAAGAACACCTGGTTCCCGATAGAGGTCACCTCCCGTTTGTTGCCAGGGTATAAAAATTGTCCGGATCCGTTTCAGCAGATACGAGCGTTGGGAAAAGGAGCTGAGCTAAACCGCCGTGCGTTTGGAAAAATTCACTTCATCCACAGATCCGAAGAAAACGAAAAAACGAAATTCATCAAAGATTTCCCCTGCTGTTTGTTGCGCAGCGGGAACGATCGTTCGAAAAGCGGAGAATCTGGCCCGCACCGGCTTGCCGCGGCAAAAAAATACCAACAGACCCGCACTTGCAACCATGTTGCATGTAAACAAAAATCAGCTGGGATTAACTTATCAATCACTAACAGGAAGCTAGAATGCAGCGACTTATCCTCTGTTTGACATTGCTCCTCCTCACGAGCACAACCAACGCCCAAGGGAACGAATTAAAAACCATGACCGCTGACGGCAAAAAAAACGAAACCAACACGAAGGTGGAAACTGAGTTACTCGATCGTGAACTTTTCTTCGGCAACCCGCAAATTTCGCAGGGGCAGTTGAGCCCTGACGGAAAGTTCATTTCCTTTATGAAGCCGTATCAAGGCATCATGAACGTGTGGGTCAAAGAGTTTGCGGAACCTTTCGAGAAAGCCCGCCCCCTGACCGATAGTAAACAGCCACTTCGCGGATACACATGGACCGAAGATGGCAATTACATTTTATTCGTCAAGGATTCCGACGGCGACGAAAACATGAACCTGTTTGCCGTCGACCCAAATGCCGAAATCGAGGCTGGAAAAGAGACTCCCAAATCGCGCAATCTCACTCCGCTGAAAGATGTCACGGCACAGATGGTTCACGCCAGCCAAAATAACCCTGACCTCTTATGGGTCGGTTTGAATGATCGCGATAAAGCATGGCACGATCTTTACAAACTGGAGATCTCAACCGGTGACTTGGAACTGGTCTATCAAAACAATGACCGGATTACCGGTTACGAGTTCGATTGGGATGACAATCTTCGTTTGCTTAGTCGTACCGATCCAGCAGGCAATACGACACTGCTTCGAAAAGATGGAGACAATCTCGTACCAATCTACGAAACTTCGGTCACAGAGAATTCAGGCATTAATGGCTGGGACGCCAAGAATGAAAACATCTATCTCGTGACAAACAAAGGCGATTTGGATTTGATGACGCTTTACAAGATGAATCCAGCCACGAAGGAACTCGAGTTGCTAGAGAGCGACCCTGAAAAACGCGTTGACTTTGGTGGCTTGCGAATGGACAGGAATACCCGGGAAATCATTTCAACTTCATACACCGAAGATAAAACGCGGCATTACTGGCGCGACAAGAATTGGGAAGCCAACTATAAGTTTCTCGAAGAGAAATTTCCCGGTCGAGAAATTGCATTTCAGAGTTCAACGAAAGACTACGGTAAATTTCTCATCGCCGTTTATGGTGATAAGTATGCATCAGAAGCTTGGTACTTCGATGCCAATAATCAGGAACTCATCCACCAGTACACGCCGCGCCCGGAACTCAAAGAAGTCGAGCAAAATCTGGCTCCCATGACGCCCATTCGTTATCCCAGTAGCGACGGTTTGGAGATTCCGGCTTACCTGACAATCCCTACAGGAATGGAAGCCAAGAATTTGCCCGTCGTGGTATTGGTTCACGGTGGCCCCAAAGGGCCTCGCGATTCTTGGGGCTACAGTTCCTTGGTTCAATTCTTGGCAAACCGAGGCTATGCGGTTCTTCAACCCAACTTCCGTGCCAGTGGCGGATACGGGAAAAAATTCCTCAATGCGGGGGATTTACAGTGGGGCAAGCTGATGCAGGATGACATCACCTGGGGTGTGAAGCATCTGATCGAAAAAGGCATTGCCGATAAAGACCGGGTAGCCATTATGGGTGGCAGCTATGGCGGCTACGCCACACTTGCGGGGCTTGCCTTTACCCCCGATCTCTATGCTTGCGGTGTCGACATTGTCGGCCCCAGCAACATTTTCACGTTACTCGATTCGATTCCACCTTACTGGGAAGCAGGACGTGCCTTCCTATACGGCATGGTGGGTGATCCGAACACGGAAGAAGGCAAGGCTTTGATTGAAGAAGCAAGTCCACTCTTCAGCGTCGAGAAAATTTCCAAGCCGCTGTTGATCATTCAAGGAGCCAATGACCCCCGAGTGAAACAGGCCGAGGCAGATCAGATTGTCATTGCCCTCAGAGAGCAAGGGCACAAGGTCAGTTACTTATTAGCGGATGATGAAGGGCATGGATTTGCCAAACCCACCAATCGCATGGCGATGTACGCCGAAATAGAAGCGTTCTTGGCCGAGCAAATTGGTGGTCGTTACCAGAAGGAAATGCCGGAAGAAGTTGAAAAAAGATTGGAGCAACTTCGGGTCGACATTGACAAGGTAAAATACGAACCGGCTGAGCAATAGGATCGTTCCGCGAAGCTGAAGCATTCACTAAACCGATTGATTCAGTCGGCAGTAGACTGCGATGTCTTCTTTCAGAAGACAAACTCTGGGCACCGGAGTCCGGCAGAGCGGAAGCATCGAGTAAAACGAAGGGCGGTTAGCAAGGTCAAGGGGAAGCCGTGAATTCATAGGCATCTCCACTTAAAAAAGACGCTCCGCTTTTCCTTTTAAATTTTCATAGGGCGTCGCGATTTCCATTGAGATCGCGACGCCCTCTTCATTGCCGCTCAGTAGGGATGACTCATCAAAACCGGCATCTGCAAGCTGTCTTTCCATCGCCCCAAAGTCATATCCACCTTACGATCAGGTCCCGGCGAGCACCTACCCACAAGCACACCGCGACGATTGCATGGGGCGCGACAAGCCGATATTCGGCCGATAACCGGCAATTTCCGACAACGGCTGAAGTTTCGATACCATATGGATTTCAAATACGATTTATAAACGAAACGGTTGGGCCAGCGGGGATGCGCTGGGGTGACGAGGCGGTTCTGAACACCGAGACGTTTTACCCGTTGCTGTTTAGATTTAATCAAGGAAGAATAACAGGTGGCAGGGGCCGGTCTAGAGGAATCAATGGATGGGAAAAAGAGCTTAGCAAAACCGCCGCGCTGTTGGAAATTACACGTCACCCACCCAACCGAAGAAAACGAAAAAATGAAATCCATCGCTGCGTTCACCCTCCTGTTTTTTTGCTTTACGGTAGCCGTCGTTCAAGCCCAAGACCTCTCTAAGCCAGATGTCGTATTTATCGTTGTGGACGACCTGAACGACTGGATCGGCACAATGGGCGGGCACCCTCAAAGTAAAACTCCGAATCTGGACGCGCTGGCAGCCCGGGGAGTTTTGTTTACCAATGCCCACTGCAATGCCCCGCAATGCGGCCCATCGAGAACGAGCCTTTTGCATGGGCTCTATCCCAAGAGCACGGGTAAGTATTTCAACAATACCCGTCGACCGGATTTCTTTGGAGAGCAGCCGATGCAGGGGATCACTTCAAAGAACGCTCCTCTGGATCCCATAATTCTGCAACGGTACTTCAAGCAGCATGGATACCGCGTTGTATGTGGGGGGAAAGTCGCCCACGGCAACACCGCCAAGTTGAAACGCGACGTCGATGCGTTCCTTAATCGCCCCAGGGACGTCCGTGGCAACTTTACCGACGACAAAGCGAATCTTTGGGGTGAAGGGGGACCCCACAATCATGCGGAAGAGGAAACTGGGGACTACAAGGTTGCTCGATGGGCAATCAATGAATGGAACACGATGAGTGAAAAGCCTCTCCTGATGACTGTTGGCTTTTATCGTCCCCATAGGCCATTCAATGCACCCAAGGCCTACTTTGAAAAGTTTCCCCTCAAGACGATTCAGCTACCGCAGGTTCGAGCGAACGATCTGGATGACTTGCCGCCTTATGCGAAAGCGCTTGCCCGTTCGAATGCTCACAAAGATTTGTTTAAGCCCCGCACCGTGCATGAACAGATCCTGCATCTGGGCGGCGAAAGAGAATGGAAATACATGGTGCAGTCCTACCTGGCATGCATCAACTATGTGGATACCCAAATTGGACGCCTGTTAGACGAGCTCCAAGAGAACCCCCGAAAAAGGGAGACGGTCATCGTACTGACAAGTGATCACGGTTGGAACTTGGGCGAGAAGACGCATTGGTGCAAGGCAGCCATCTGGAGAAATACGACCCGTGTTCCGTTTATCGTCGTCTTGCCGGGCGATCGTCCAGGCGGACTTCGTAATAACCAGCCGATCTCTCACGTCGATATCTATCCGAGCCTCTGTGATTTTGCCGGCATCCCCCAGCCCAACCATCTGGAGGGGCGGTCCATTCTACCTCTCCTGCAAGACCCATCAGCGACACGCGATCTTGCCTTTCTTAGTTATGGTCCGGAAAACACGGCGGCTCAATCCGAACGCTATCGCTACTTGCGGTACGAGGACGGTTCCGAAGAGTTATACGATCATCAAAAAGACCCTCACGAATGGACCAACTTAAGCAACATCCCAGAGTTCCAGACCGTCAAAAAAAAGATGCGTGACCAGGTCCTCGATTTTCAAGAGCGGTAACCACGTTGAGTCGTGGAGTTAAGGCGATGCTTGGGGGCGTTTATTGCGTCGCTCGCAGACATCCGTTCTGGAACGACCCAACCCATTCTAACAACCTGTCCTGCTAGTCCTGAAATTCCACGGATGTTAGGTGGCTACATCAGTTGGAATCGCTGCATTACCAAGGTCCAAACGGTTGAACTCGAGCCACCCGCAATTTCTTTTGCCGAGTGGCCTTCCGTCATCATCTTGAAAATCTCACCTTTTCGCAGCGCTGGCCTTGCGGGCACGTTCGCGATTAGCCGGTAAACATTACTCAAAGATTGATTGCGGAATTCATTCCGACCTCGTTCGCGCTGAAACGAGAGCCGAATTGGAACTAACACCCTGCACAGGCAACACTCAAATCCAAGATCAGTTGCTGCATCTTTTCCTCGCGGGCCGATTCGTTGTGGGAACGAAGGATTGCTGATGGATGCCACGTTACCAACGTTCGATTACAGTAATCAGTTTCGACAAAGCGGCCGCGCGTGTCAGACAGCTTCCGTCCTGGGCCCATGATTGCTGTCATGGCGGTGACTCCGAGACAAACGAGGACTTTCGCGTCTTCGAGGCAACTCCATTCGGCGTCGAACCATGGCCGACAGCAACGGATTTCTCGCGAGTTTGGCTTTTGATGAAGGCGGCGTTTACCTTTCGGCGTGGAATCGGTTGAGACGGTGTGTTTGAAGTGTTTAACGGTGTTGGTGAGGTAGAGATTTTCGCGATCCAAACCGGCTGCCGAAAATGCTTCGTCCAAGATCTTTCCGGCTGGTCCGACGAAGGGCGTCCCGACGATGTCTTCTTGATCACCCGGTTGTTCGCCAAGTAAAACAATTTTCGCGTTGGCGGGGCCAACACCAAATACCGTTTGCGTTGCGCTCTGGTGGAGATCACAGGCCATGCATTCTGTCGCCATTTCCTTGAGCGTATCCAACGTGATTGTTTGGTCACCAACTGACGGGATAAAGTCGATCGCTGTTTGGTCGAATCCCTCGTGTTGCTCGATCATCTCATCGACTCGGCGTGGAGCGTCGGCAAGCAAGTCTGCGATGATGTCGGCTTCTGGCAAGTTCTTCCAGAAGCGAACAGGCATTTCGGACTTCATCATCTTCACTTTGACACGTGCCGGATTGAATATATGGGCGTAGTAAGTTCGCCAAAGATCTTCCAGCTCATCAGAATCCGGTGCTTCGCTGCGTGTGACTCCGCTCCCATATTGAAGCGTTTGCTGATCCCAAGTCACCGATTCATCCGGCGTGAGAATCGTCCAATTCATGCCTGCGAAACGACGAGAGAAAAATGGAGCGACTCGGCGAACGATCCGATGGTCGGGTTGATGCCAAGCGACAAAAAACACCTTACCTTCTCGTTCCACTTTTCGGAATCGAACGAAGGCTTTCATTTTGTGGGCATCGCGTCGGACTTGCTTTTCCATCGTTGAAAGCCGATGCACGTCAGCGTCGGTTTCAATTTCGAGCAGATGTGGCTGCTCGTTCTTGAGTCGCCAGAGCGTACGATACAGCAGGTTCCAACGATTGGCATTGCGGTGGTAGCCAATGGTTTTTGCTAAAGAAATGAATTCGCGGGGAACACGAAACGAGGATGTGTTTGTATCTTTCGCGTAATTGTCTGCGCCAGTAGCAAACAGAGATTGCTGGCCGTCGTTTTCGACCAGTTGGATTTCGGCTGGCGGAGCATTGCTGGCGATCAAGCCGCGAGCAACTGATCGCCAGTCGTCAAAATCGTCAATCGGAATCGTTCGCATTTACCTACAGCTCGCCATTGAGTGCGGCATCAAACGTATCGAAGAATGTCAGCTGTTTTTCTTTGGGAACGATCAACCGTTTCAAATCGCCGCGATCCAGATCAGCGAGCGCCGGATTGTGATCTTCGGTGATGACAAATGATTTGGTTCGCTTCCAGGCGACGCGCAACTTTTTCAAGTCGTCCGTACGTAATCGCTTGTGTCGGCGAATTGCAAGGATACGTTTAACGTTGCGAGCACCAATGCCCGGGACACGCAGCAGCTGTTCTCTGCTGGCGGTGTTCACATCGACCGGAAAATAATCACGCTGCTGCAATGCCCAGGCGAGTTTCGGGTCCATTTCCAGATCAAGGTTTTTGTCTTCTCGAACAACGATTTCATTGACGTCAAAACCATAGAATCGCAGTAACCAGTCGGCTTGATAAAGTCGATGTTCGCGGACGAGCGGAGGACTCTTGCCCGGCAGCAACGAATCGGCATGCGGGATCGGACTGTAGGCTGAATAGTAAACGCGGCGCAGTCGCTGGCCGGTGTAAAGTTCGCTTGCTGTCTTTAAGATCTCATTGTCGGGAGTCGCTGTGGCACCAACGATCATTTGTGTGCTTTGGCCAGCGGGCGCAAACTTGGGCGGTTTCATGCCAGACTTGCGGTCAGATTTGGTCTCGTCGATCTTGTCCTTGATGCCAGACATGGCACTGACGATTTGAGGCTTCTTCTTTTCAGGAGCCAGTTGTTTAAGGTCCAGCTCGGTTGGTAGTTCAATGTTGACGCTCAGCCGATCCGCCCACAAACCAGCTTCGGTGATGAGTTCCTCTGCTGCGCCGGGAATGGTTTTCAGATGAATGTAGCCGCCGAATCGATGTTGCGTTCGCAAGTTCTTGGCGACCCGCGTCAATTGCTCCATCGTGTAATCGGAGTTCTGAATGATACCGCTACTGAGAAATAATCCCTCGATGTAGTTTCGTTTGTAAAACTCCATCGTCAGATTGACGACTTCGTCAACCGTGAAACGGGCACGCGGCGTGTCGCTCGTCACTCGATTGACGCAGTATTGGCAATCGTAGATGCAGTAATTGGTCAGCAGGATTTTTAACAGCGAAACACATCGACCGTCGGGCGTGTAACTGTGGCAGATGCCCATGCCCTCGGTGCTACCGATCTTGCTGCCTTGGCGAGTCGACTTGGAACCGCTGCTTGCGCAGGAAGCGTCATACTTGGCAGCGTCGGCAAGAATAGCCAACTTGCCGTCTACGCTTGTTTGTTTTTCTGATGCCAAGTCCGCGCTCCGTCAATCTCCAAAATCCTAATGGCGTTTCTTGCTCTTCCAAGTGCCGCCGTATTGGTAGTGTGTATTGTCGGGTTTCACTTCATGCAAACAAGGCTCGCACACGAAGATCCAGTCGCCGTCCTTTTCGATTCGAACACGAAAAAGCGTCGGTTTCTCCACGTTGCACCGTGAACAGCATTTAGCCCGAACTCGCTTCACACGCATTTATTATCCTCATTAGTTTTGACAGCGAAAGCGCTCAACGACAAATGAACGTTTCGAGAGGTGCGCGGTCTATTGTGCGCTTTTGCGAACACCAAAATGAGAATGACTTGTGTCTATTTCGCATCCGCTAAAGGACTTCCCTCGATTCGCGCCGCCACCGCTTCCCCATGGTATCGAAAGTTCTGCGGCCTTCCCATGCTCAATAACCAAGTCGTGTTACATCCGCTGGGCCGAAGGACCTTGGCCAAACCGACCTCTGATGGTTCCCTAACAGGGCTTACGAAGGCTGGCAGATGCGGTGGCCGATTTGATAAAACAAATTCCAAAATGCCTGCTTTTAATTTCTGTTTCAGGCAACCCCGATTGAGCCCAAGTCATTGGAGAAGCATGAGCCTGCGAGGGATTCATGGGTGGATTTGATAGATTTCCGTTTCCGTAGTTGAGGCATCAACATCTTCAAAGCTCCAATGCAGAACTAAATTTGAAAGCGGCAACACGCACGCATAGAGTACCCAAGTAAATAAGAACAAACGGAACGCATTTTTAGACTGTTTACTAGACTCAGCAAGTTTGTTCTTCAAATCAGTAACTTCCTTCCTTAAATCAACAATCGTATCGACTTGGGTCTCTACCTGTTTTTGAGTCATCTCATACAGCTCCACGTGCGGTCAACCACTTAATTAATCAGTACGGTCTGATGCACCTAGAACACCGTTCGAAGGGCACCACTACTCAATAGTCGATTCCAATTAGTCCGGATAACCTCGAAAAATAAGAAGCAACCCATTTTTTTACCTCGACTGGCAATCGAGGGTCTTTGCTGCGTTTTTACCGAGTATCAGCAAGCTTTTCGCTGCGCTGTCCTAAGGCCTTTTTCCTGTTTTTTTCATTCCCTTGGTCATCTAGGCTAATTTAGGACGACCTTCAGGTAGTTCACCTTGGAAAGTGAGTGACTTGTCAATAACAACAAGCCCAGGGGAAGTTCATGACCCAACCCATTCCCGATTGGAATTCGATCGTGGACGAACATGCCGAGCGTATTTTTCGAATCGCGTATCGAATTCTCGGCTGCGTTCATGATGCAGAAGACATATCCCAAATCGTTTTTACGGAGTCCTTTAAGGTGCATCAAACCAACCAAGTTCGATCTTGGACCGGATTTTTGGTTCGCCTCGCAACCCTGAGATCCGTGGATCGAATTCGCAGTAACCGAAAAGAGAAGCAGATGTCTGACAGCGACCATTTTTCCAACCAAGGTCCCCAAGAAGAGGCCGTGGGGCGTGAATTGGCCGCGTGGTTGCGGCGGGCAACAGCCAGCTTGCCAGAACAACAGGCGGCAGTATTCTCCTTGGCACACTACGAACAACTCGACAGAAATGAGATCGCAGCCGTCTTATCTATCCCACCTGAATCCGTTTCCACGGCGCTTTACAAAGCCAGACAGAATCTCCAATCACAGCTCAACGTTCTTGACGGAGGGAGCAAGTAATGAATGACAAAAATCTTACCCAGCGCGATTCAAACGACCCTGCTTCGAAAATGGAACTGGCAGCTTGGGCCATTATATCCGAGCCCCTTGATTCCGATGCCATCGCAAGAGTAAAAGCTAAAGCAAAAAAACTCGCCGATTCCCCAACAGATACGCAGACCACGCAGGAGCAAATCATACGCGATGCCAGTATCGCAACACCAACCTTAGAAGCAAAGCAAAATGTGCGGCGGAATCGGGTACAGCCTTCCAGGCAAAATCGAAACTACTGGATAATTCGAGGGGCCATCGCGGCTTTGGTAATCGTTGCCGTAGGGACAGGATTATTCTTTTCCAGTTCCCAAAAATCGGCCTTTGCTGCAGCGATTGAAAAACTACGCGCGATCAAAGCATTCTCCTACGAAATAGTGGCTCACTATAAAGATCCAAGCCTTCTTACCAGGTCCCGCATTTTCGTTTCTGAGGACGGAAGAATGCGGATGGAAATGGCTGGGGTCATCAGCATCCTCGACAAAACAGGGGCCACTCGACTAACGTTGCTTGCGGACACCAATACTGCAATGGTTATGGAACCGATGATACGTCTGCCCGAGATTGATTACCTCGCATGGTTCAAAGAACTCAAGTCTTACCAAGCGGAACCCGACAAAATTCTGGGGCAAGAACAACTCAATGGCCAAACGATTGCGGGTTACGAAATTACACTCGCTGGCATGCGTTACCACATCTGGGTAAACACAAAAACGCAGGAACTGGCAAAAATCGTGATTTTTCACGACGGCCTATGGGTATTCGCGTTCGGGGGGCTTGAAAGGACTGAGATGTTGAATTTTGACTTTGACGTGACGGTCGAAGATTCTTTGTTCAGCTTGGAAGTGCCCGAAGGATATGAAATTTTTGGCGATACCGGAGAAGCCATACAAGGATCGGAAGACCGCGAAGCCGGGATCGCATCTGAAAACCAAGAACTCGGCATCGACACCGATATTCTCGAAGCCGTGAAAAACCCGGAACAAAATATCGTCGAAGCGTTGCGAGGTTATGCCGAACTTGCTGATGGGAAATTCCCGGCAAGCCTGACAGAGTGGTTTCCATGGATCGAAGTCATCACTTCACAAGATGTGCCTGATTCTATTTTAACGAAGCGATTGGGCGTTATGTCAACCTTCCTCGCAGGTATAAAATCGGATGACTACGCTTATCTGGGGGATGGCTTGATGTTGAACCAAACAGAGAAAGCGATTGTGTTTTGGTACAAAACCAAAGATGGCGACATCAAAGCGATCGATTCAGACCTTTCCATAAAATCATTCGATGCCGATGAATTCCCACTACCGGACGATTAGTGGAACGGTGCGGCAAACAGTCCTTGAAAATATAAAACAGCTATCCTAAAGGATGGCTGTTTTTTTTATACAAACCCATGGGCCATGCTGCATCACGGGTGGGGAAAGGGAACGCCGACCGTTCCTTCTCCACCCTGCCGCTAAGTCTCGCTGAGCGTTTAAGTTTCCGTCTGGACTACCGCTAACCAGAACCGG
>JAAEPL010000054.1 GCA_024232675.1 Planctomycetaceae bacterium | reverse complement strand
GCCTCGTAAGTGGCCGCGCACCGTGGATTGATGCAGCGTTGAAATGCGAGATCGGTTTGAATCGCGTTGTGCTCTTGGGCTGTTTGCAGCATGGCTGTCACGTCAAAATCGCAAAAGAATCGTGGAAACCCGGTTTGGCTAACTAAAGAATTAGATCGGCAGTGAGACTCTATCGCTGGATTCGGGTTTGGTCCAAGGTCGAAAATGTATCGAAGATTACGGCCGAACTGCCGAATTCGACTGGGCATGGGCCCACGGGTATTCTAACGTCCAAACGATTTTCGTCCCCACTCCTTTTCCACCTCAACATGCCATGGATGGACCTAAAACCACGCCTGAACCCAGCCCCAAGGGCAGTGATTCATCAACGGCGGGGGCTACCGAACGAACCGATTCACCGAATTCGCCCGCTCCCACGGGAAATCCAACCGACAAATCAATGGTGCCTCGATCGCGGCCTATTTTGTTCTTCAGCTTGGCAATCCTTGGGGGTATCGCTGACCTTTGGTCAAAATCGTTCATTTTCAATTGGCGAGGCCTACCCCGCGAAAAGGACATTTGGTGGATCGTTGATGGATACTTCGGGATAGAAACCGCCGTCAACATTGGGGCGGTGTTTGGCTTGGGGGCCGGGAAAGGCACAATCTTCGCCGCTTTTTCGATCATTGCGGCAATCGCGATCTGTGTCTGGCTGTTTTGGTTCAAGGCAGCAGCTTCATTGTGGCTAACAACCGCTTTAGGTTTGGTTACCGGGGGGATCATCGGCAATTTGTACGATCGTCTCGGGCTTTGGTGGGTGGACGAACCCGGCTATTTCCTCGAATGGCAGAGTGGCGTTCGTGATTGGATTCTGTTTCAGATCCCCGGTGTTCCTTTCCTCGATCCATGGCCAAATTTCAACATCGCGGATAGTTTGCTGGTGATTGGTGCAGGAATGCTGCTTTACCAGTCATTTTTCCCGGGCAACCTCGCTGATTCCGATGAAAAAGCAGCACTGGGCAGCGACAAGAAAGAATCCGAATCCAATTCTCAGAAAGCTTAAAACGCCGCTTGAATCGACTCACTTAACAGCATTCAAAAAGGTCTTTGGATGTGGTGTCCCCGTGGACGGCATCGACGCTTGACAGTGGCGTTGCCACCTCGAGCCCGGGCGGTACAAATCTGCTTCGAGGTCGCCTCAATCTGGAAACGAAATTGAGTTCCAATCGCGCCACAACAATTCGCCAGCTGGCACGTCGCGAGCTGGATTGAGAACGCTGGCACATTAAGAACACCAACCACATCGAAGCTCAGACGAAGCAATCCCCTCAAAAGGACTATTCATGAACAAAGTAACCAGCAGCAATGAAGGTCCGCACTGTTGGGCAGACGAACAACAAGGCCGCCTGATTGCCATGATCGAAGTCGCTCAGGCAGCAGGCAGACACACGCTTGCCTACTTTAGGCGAGCCGATTTGGCTATCGACGCAAAAGCAGATGCTTCACCCGTGACGGTGGCAGACCGTGAGGCGGAGCAGTTAGTACGACGAGAAATTGGCTCACGTTTCCCAGATGACACGATTCAGGGGGAAGAATTCTCGGAACAGTCAGGCACTTCGCCTTACCGCTGGGTGGTCGACCCCATCGATGGGACAAAATCGTTTGTCTGCGGAGTCCCCCTTTATTCGACACTTCTGGCGTTGGAATATGAAGGGGAACCGTTGGCGGGAGTCATCTTCATCCCAGCGATGGGCGAAATGGTCGCGGCAGCGATTGGAAAAGGCTGCTGGCATCGGCAATCCGCTGCCGACGAATGGAAACGCGCGACGGTCTCTAATAAGTCCAAGCTCAGTGAAGCGGTGTTCGTAACCAGCCAAGTGGACTCGTTTGACGCCCGAGACGCGGCAGCGAACTACAAAAAGCTGGAAAAGGAAGCGTGGCTGACACGTAGCTGGGGAGACGGTTACGGCTACTTGATGGTATCGACGGGAAGGGCCGACGTGATGGTCGATCCTGAATGCAATGCTTGGGACGTGGCCGCAATTCTGCCTGTCGTGACAGAGGCCGGCGGAAAATTCTCGGATTGGGCGGGAAATACGACAAGTCGTGGAGGCGATGGGGTGGGAACCAACGGCAAATTACACGGGTTGGTCCTGTCGGCGCTGCGTTCGGAGCAATAAACCTGCAAATTACGACGAAAATAGGCGTAGGGACTCCATTTACAAAGCGAGGCCTCGAAGCGTAAACTGTCGCGTTGCCGAACCACACCGCCTCGCGATGAAGCGGATGTTCTTTTGTTCAGTGGTCTAGCAGTGGCATCTGCCACTGATGCCTTGGTCCCCCAGTCTTGTGTTGAATCTTCGTGTTTGAGTCCCTCTCTGACGGTCTGCAGTCGGCTTTCAAGAGCTTGTCCGGTAAGGGCAAGCTGACCGAGGG
>JAAEPL010000053.1 GCA_024232675.1 Planctomycetaceae bacterium | reverse complement strand
TTGTGGCGAGCGGCTACTTGCTGCGGCGAGGTTGGTTGAGCCTGCGCGGCAAAGGTAACGGTTGTGGTTCTTGCTCGGAGTGCCCCGCCGATCTCACCGAAGAAAACATGCCTGTCCGCAAGGCGTTGTACACCTTAGGCAAGCCAAAATAACGTCTCGCCGCGGCAGCTTTCGGTCTCTCGCAACTCCTCCTCATCTTATTGCTGCCATGTTGTTAGCCATCGCTTTTCTATCCGCCGTCATGGCGATTCTCACGACGGCGGTGTTAACGATGGCGCAGTGGAAAATTCAACGCCTGCGAACGATCCCAATACCGGCAACCGAATGGCAGGCCCCTGCCGTTTCCATCATCGTTGCAGCGCGAAATGAATCGCGCGACATTGAACAAGCGATGCGTTCCTTGTTGCAGCTTCCGTACAAGCCACTGCAAATTACCATCGTCAACGATCGATCAACCGATGAAACAGGCCAGATACTTGATCGCCTGGCGGCCGCACATCCCCGCTTAAATGTGGTTCATTTGCAGAGTCTGCCGGACGGGTGGTTGGGAAAAAATTATGCGCAGCACTTGGGAGCCCAACGTTCTGATGGGCGGTGGTTGTTATTTACAGATGCAGATATTGTTTTTCAACCGACGGCATTGCAGCGGGCAGTCTGGTTGGCCGAGGAGCAAGGCTTGGATCATCTGGCGGCTACCCCCAAGGTCAACGTTCAGGGATTTTTATTGAATGCTTTGGTAGCTACTTTTGCTGTGTTTTTCAAAGCTTATTTTCGGCCTTGGCGTGCTCGTAATCCTCGGAGCAAAGCATTTATTGGTATCGGAGCATTCAATTTGGTGCGGGCCGAAGCCTACCAACAAATTGGTGGTCACGAACGTTTAAGGATGCGACCGGACGATGACGTGAAATTGGGAAAGGTTCTAAAGCACTCAGGGTTTTCTCAGGATTTTGTTGTGGCTCCGGACATGCTTTCCGTGCGTTGGTACGGTTCGGTCGGCGAGTTGATTTGTGGGTTGGAAAAGAATTCCTTCGCGGGTGTGGAATACAATCCCTGGACGGTAATCGCATCGACCGCCACGGTTTTACTGTTTCACGTGGGACCCTTCATTGGGGTTTTTCTTACCACGGGGCTGACCCAGATCTTATTTGCAATCGCAGTCGGGCTGTGGTGGTTCTGTTGCGCACAGGCATGTCGTGATTTCAAACAGTCATCTTGGTATGGGGTGGGATACCCTGTGGCTGCGTTGCTGTTAGTGTACGTGCAGTGGCGGACGATGATTTTGAATTATTGGCTAGGCGGTATTCGGTGGCGCGATACGTTTTATTCGCTGGATGAGCTTCGTAAAAATCGTGTTTGAAAGCATGCGCAGAGTGCAGCGGTAGACGCGCATCCGTCGGCCAGGGAAGACCATAGCTGAATTGTTTCAGCCGATGCATTTTGTTCGCTTCGCAATGTGACATCCGTGGCTCGCGTGTGGTGCCAGAGAAAGCTCTACCGGGCTGTTATGAAAATGTTTGGCGTTGTGGGGATGATGCCAGAGTGTGAGCGGCGATCGGCGAATTGGCGTGACGTTCGGCACACTTGGAAACCTCAGTCTCGGGAGACGGAGCGTAACGAGACTCGCTCAACGCCTCAATTTGCGACCGTTTTTGACCCATTGAGATATCACTCGCGTGTTGGTGGAGCTGGAAACGTGCGGGTTTTGGGGGGTGGATTCTGGCGTTTGGTGATGCTGAGGGGTGGGGAGCGGGCACGATGTGCCCGTTTTACACGTGGGAACTCAAGAAAACGTGGATTTCGGGGGCAAGATGGTCCGATGAACGGAGATCCTGCCTATCGTTGGGAAAGCCCCCAGAAATGTGGGGATTTTCCGGTTGACAACAAGGGTAAAAAGGATAACCTTACTCGTTTCGAATCACGGCAAATTCCGGCTTGGCGTACGCGCCGGACCGCCAAAGACTGGCCAGAACTGGATCAAAATGCCAACCATCAATCAACTCGTTCGCAAGAACCGAAAGCAAAAGCGCAAGTTTGCGAAATCTCCGGTCTTGGAGAAGTGCCCTCAGAAGCAGGGTGTTTGCTTGCAAGTACGTACTATGACACCGAAGAAGCCGAACTCGGCTCTGCGGAAGATTACACGTGTACGTTTGAGTAATGGCAAGGAAGTGACCGTTTATATTCCTGGTGAAGGACACAATCTGCAGGAGCACTCGATTGTATTGGTTCGCGGCGGACGTGTTCGCGACCTTCCGGGTGTACGTTATCAAGTTGTTCGCGGCGCGCAAGACACACTGGGTGTGGAAGGCCGCAAGCAAAGTCGCAGTCGCTACGGACAAAAGAAAAGCTAGAAAGAAAAGAATTAAAATCCGATGGGAAGAATTACTGCTAGCCGAACTCAATTGAAGGGCGATCCTGTTTACGATTCGCTCCTCGCCAGCAAGTTCATTAACTGCATGATGTGGGACGGTAAAAAAACGGTTGCCCAGAAAATCTTTTATGATTGCCTCGGCGAAATCAAAAAACGCGTCCCGGAAAGAGAGTCGATTGACGTCTTCACAGACGCGATCGAAAATGTCAAACCGCAAATCGAAGTTCGCTCCAAGCGAGTCGGTGGTGCCTCCTATCAGGTACCAATGCAGGTCAACCGAGCACGACAGCAGTCGCTGGCGTTCCGCTGGATCTTGAACGCGGTTCGTGACAAGAAGGGTCGTCCGACTCACTTGAAACTGGCCGATGAATTGGTCGCTGCCTTCAACAAAGAGGGTGCCGCCATGACCAAACGTGAAAACACGCACCGGATGGCTGAAGCGAATAAAGCATTCGCTCACTTCGCCTGGTAAACGAAACTCAACAAGGCCGCAGCGGATTCATTCGTGGCGGCCTTTTGTATGCGCAAAAGACGACGCCGCGACAAATTACCCAGGCATGCTTGCTACCACGAGGTGCGTCCGACGCCGTTATTAGCTGTCAAACTGACGGAATGAAACTATGGCTCGGAAACTTGAAAACATTCGCAACATCGGCATCATCGCTCATATTGATGCCGGTAAGACCACGGTAACCGAGCGGATGCTGTTTGTCTCCGGAAACAAGCATCGTGTGGGGATGGTGGATAAGGGCACGACGGAAACTGATACCGACGAGGAGGAGCAGAATCGCGGTATCACCATTTATTCCGCCTGCGTGACCTTCAAGTGGAAAGATGTCGATCTCAACTTAATCGACACGCCGGGCCATGTCGATTTCACGGCAGAGGTTGAGCGCTCGCTACGCGTTTTGGACGGGGCCGTCACGGTGTTCAGCGCCCGAGAAGGTGTCGAAGCCCAAAGTGAAACGGTATGGCGGCAAGCGGATCGGTACCAAGTACCTCGCATCGCGTTCATTAATAAATTGGATCGTGAAGGTGCTGGATTCGAGCGAGTCGTTGAGGAGGTTCGCCAAAGGTTGGGAGGCAATCCGCTGCCCATTCAAATGCCGATCGGGCTGGGACCCAAGCATGTGGATGATCCGTTTCGCGGCTTGATCGATCTGATCAAGATGAAAGTACAGACCTTCGACAGCGATGGGAAAGCGTTAAAAGAGACTCCCATCCCGGAAGAGCTAAGAGACGAGGCAGATTTCGCGCGGCAAGCGATGCTGGAAGAACTGTACAACTACAGTGACGAAATGACAGAGTTGGCACTCAGTGAAGAAGCGATCCCTAACGAGTTAATTCGCAAGGTCATTCGCAAAGCAACTTTGGCGCAAATGATTCAACCGGTAGTATGCGGATCTGCCCTGCATGGCATTGGGGTGCAAGGTGTTCTGGATAGTGTGAAGTATTATTTGCCGAGTCCCTTGGATCGCCCACCTGTTGAGGGAACGAATCCGCGCAAGGAAGGCTTGACCGAGGTTCGTAAACCCGATCCCAAAGAACCCTTTTGTGGTTTGGTTTTCAAGATACAACCGGAACGGACCGGAGACTTTTATTGGATTCGTGTTTATTCCGGTGAGCTGACGGAAAATACCCGGGTGCTTTGTCCTGGCAAAGATAAAAAAGAGAATGTCGCTCAGTTGTGGCAGATTCATGCACAAAAAAAAGAACGCGATGGAAAGGTACCTTCGGTTTCTTCCGGTGACATTGTTGGTGTGATTGGTCCTCGGTTCGCGGTCACAGGCGATACGTTGTGTGACTCCAAAGCGCCCATCCTGCTCGAGGAAATTGAATTCCCGGAAACCGTGATCGAAATGGCCATTGAGCCAGAGTCCACCGCCGAGCGAAAAAAACTGGGCGACACCTTGGAAATGTTGAAACGGCAAGATCCCACGTTCCAAGCAGTCGAAAACGAGGATACCGGGCAGACGTTGATTTCTGGCATGGGTGAGCTGCACCTAGAGGTCATCAAAAACCGACTGTTGCGTGATTTCAACTTGAATGTGAAGGTCCACAAACCACGCGTCTCTTATCGAGAGACCGTCGCACAAAAAGTTGAAGTCACAGGCGAGTGCCATCGACTGGTGGCAGGCCAACAATTGTTTGCCAAGTTGACGTTGATCCTCGAACCCGATGAGCAAATTGAGGGAGTCCGAATTCTGCGGGGCGGAATCGCCGCTGAATTACCGGCCGATATGATGGAGGCTGTGATGGAAGAGCTTCAGTCGCGAGGGCAGGGGGGCGGCGTGATTGGCAGTTTCCCGTTAACCGGTTTGAAAATTACCCTTTCAGGTTGCGAAGTAAATCCTGAGCAATCCAATGCCATGGCATTCAGCATTGCCGCAGGAGAAGCTTTTGAGGAAGCCTTGAAGAAGGCCATTCCCGTGCTGTTGGAACCCGTTATGAAATTGAATATCACAACGCCTGACGATTACTACGGTGACTTTGTCAGTGATCTCGCGCAACGGCGAGCTCGGGTCGTCAACACCGATAGTCACGCGGGCATGACGTTCATTGAAGCCAATGCGCCGTTGGCGGAACTGTTTGGATATGCGGGTGCGATGCGGTCTCTCAGCCAGGGTCGCGCCGGGTCCAGTATGGAGCCTTTGCAATACGAGCCAGCGCCTGACTCGGTCAAAGATAGTTTCGCGTTTTGAGAGCATGGCATCCTCCATGCAGCGTTTAGCCGCCGGTGGCTGACGTCGTTAAGTATTCACCAACTCATCGAACGCACACTCGTCATGGAACGACCGCGGCGTGAAGAAAATCTGAATGTGCTTACTCACGCGGTGGGTACGCTTCTGAGTGTCATCGCTACCGTCTTAATGTTAGCGAGAGTCGATCGTCTTAACGACGGACTGCTGTGGTTTGTTTGTGTGCTTTACGGCATCACCTTGATTGGCGTCTATTTCAATTCAACCATGTCTCATGTGGCGACGACACCTGTTTGGCGGCAGCGATTCCGGCAACTGGACCAAGCGTTCATTTACTTGTTGATTGTGGCTACGTTCACGCCGTTCGCTACGGTTTACCTAAAAACCACGTTCTGGCTGGTACTTACCAGTGCTATGTGGTTGGTGGCTATCAGCGGATTTGTATCCAAACTGTGGGCCGCACATCGCGTCGATTCTGTATCGGTCTTGGGATACGTGGGGCTGGGCTGGATGCCATTGCTAGGAGGGACTTCTCTCTTTTCTGGTGTGCCGCTGGCCGCAGTCGGGGGTATTATCCTCGGTGGAGTTTTGTATACCTTGGGAACTCTATTTTTGATGAACGACAAAAAGGTTTGGTACTTTCATGGCATCTGGCACCTGTTCGTGATTGCAGGGTCGACGGTTCACTGGTGGACCACCATGCAATACGTCGTCTAAGTCGTCTAAGCGGAGGGCTCGCAACGCGGATAAAGGCTCGTTCGCCAAGCGCTCACTCGACGTCGGTGATCTCCCAGACGCTGCGATAGCCGTCGATGGATTGGACGTAATCGATCAGGTCACTAAAGAAGGGATGCCCGCCTACGGTGGCACTATCCCCAACCACGATCAGTTTTCGACGAGCCCGCGTCAGCGCGACGTTCATGCGTCGGGTCTCTGCTAAAAATCCGACCTCGCCCTTGGGGTTACTGCGAACCAAAGAAATCAAAACGGCTTCCTTTTCGCGTCCTTGAAAGCCATCGACGGTATCAATTTCAAGATCTTGCAATGTGTTTTGACGCCGCAAGAAACGGGCTTGCGCCGCGTAAGGCGCGATGACCGCAATTTGTTTGGGTGACAAACCGGCGTCCACCAGTTCCTGCGTGTACTTCAGAATGAGTTCCGCTTCCCGAATATTCATGCGGCTTAGTCCCTCGGGCTCGCATTCTTCATCCCATCCCGCGCCCGCGGTATCGATAAACAACACGGGAGAATTGGTTAATTCACGGGCGGCGACATCGGGTAAATCGCAGAGCAGGTGGGAGCTAACACTGGCGTCACTGACCAATCGCTCGTCGTAGAATTGTTGAGCCGAGAAATTCATGATGTGATCGTGCATGCGGTACTGCACTTCGAGCATCCGTGTGACTTGGGAGCCGTAAAGGTTGATGACACGTTCCATCAGGCTCGTTTTTAGACCGGCTTCGGACGCTTCGCGAGAGAGAATGGTGGGAGGTAACTGACAGTGATCGCCTGCCAGAACGACTCGATCACAACGCAGCAAAGGTATCCAACAACCCGGCTCAACACTCTGGCAGGCTTCGTCAATCACCACCAAGTCAAAACGGCGTTCACCAATTAACGAAGGATTCAGGGTCGTGGTCGCGCAGATCACATCTGCGCGATCGATAAAGTAATCCATCGCCCGCTTTTCCATCAACT
Source organism: Planctomycetaceae bacterium (assembly GCA_024232675.1). GTDB lineage: Bacteria > Planctomycetota > Planctomycetia > Pirellulales > Pirellulaceae > CAJQPP01. The sequence continues at coordinate 13,742 of JAAEPL010000053.1, read as the reverse complement.
TGGCGTGTCCCAGTAACTGACGGGCCTCTCGACGAAGCTCCGCCTTTTCGCCTCGCGCGGGCTGAGCACGCGTGTAGCGGTCCGCGCGGCGGAATAGATCGTCGGCTTCTCGACGCATTGATTTGATAACGCTCATCTCCTCGCTTTGCTCTACCAAGCCGTCGAGAGTGTGATCTTGGAGAGCTTGGCTGACGCGGGCAGGGTGCCCCAGTCGGACCACATTTTGTTGATGAGCTATCAGGCGTTCCAGCAGATTGTCGACCGCTGTGTTTGTGGGCGCGCAGGCCAGAACTTTGGCACCGCGCTCGACAGCTTGTACAATTAATTCTGCAACGGTTGTCGTTTTTCCTGTACCCGGTGGTCCGTGGATAATGCCGACATCGTAGGCTGACAATGCGAAGCGTACGGCAGCCTGTTGAGACGCATTCAGTTCGCTGCGGAAGGTGATTTCTGCTGCTTCGCCAAATTCGGGCGGTCGCTCACCCATCAGTGTTTTTCGGATCTCTGCCAAGCGACCTCGAGACTGCATGGCGGTGTGAATGGCCGACATCATCCGCTGTCGCGTGACTTCATCGGCTGCTAGATCCACCCGGAAGATCTCCCAGTCCGGCCAGTGGTCCAAGGCAATTTGTAGTGAATCCGGTTTTCGACGACTGACGACGCCCGACAATGACGCACCGTCATCATCACCGAAATTGGAAACCACAACAGGAGAGCCTGCCGACAAGCGGTGCCAAGGCATGGGCGCTGTTCGATTTCGCTTTCCCAGGGTTATCAAGTGCCGCCCTCCTAATCCGCGACCGTGATCCAAAATCGTCAAGTCGAGAATCGATTCGCCACTGCGTTCCGCTTTAGCGGAACCGAAAAGTTTGCGGCGCTCGGCCATCCGCTGCACCTCGGCTTCGGATTCCAGCGCAAGCCACTCCGCCATGTTGACAAAATGTTCATCGGAGTTGAAAGGCATAGGGGCGGTTCGGGACACGCATTCGTCCAGGCTAGAGTCAGAGGTTGTGAGATCAATGTGGTCGCAAGCAGTTTAGTGTAGTACGCCTTGCCCTGCCAGAATCTGGTAAGCACTAACAGCCGAGGATGACCCTTACGGTCATTTGTTTTCCGCGGTCGGCAAAGCTGAGGATACCAAAAACGATTGAGCGATTATTTGAGCTGCGACGGTTTTAAAATCATTGGGATGTGCTGCTTGCTTTCACAGTTTAGCGGATCCCTTTCGCTTAGAACACGTACGACTTCATTATCAAGCAAACAAAGTATCAGTCTCCCTTTCCAATCCTTCGCTATTTCATAACGCGTCCGTGTACAGCAAGTACAAGCGCAAAAAAGAAACCACTGCGACATTCGCAATGGTTCTGATGGTGAACGTGAAAGATGATGCCTTCGTTAGCGTTAATCAGTATCCTTGGCAATAGGAAGGGCTACATTGAAATAACCGATCATCATCTCTTCCCAAGTTTGATCGCCCCATGTGACGGTTTTACTTGGATCGGGGTTGGCAAAATTATCCTCCGAGTTATCGAATCTGGCGACACAGTGGATCCGCGTACCCTTCGGCATTTGTTTTCGTTGTGTCAGCAGGTAGGCGTTTTGCCAGTTAAAATCGTAGGCCGGAACATCCAACAGAATCTCAGGATCCGTATCCGGGTAATGAGCTGTGTAGCGGAACGCTTTGCCCCTTAAATGCATGTGAGGGAAGAGCGAAAGTAGTTCGGCATCTTGTTTGAACTTGAAGTTGGCCGTGACGCGATGATTGGAAGCATTGGGCGGAATGCGGAAATCCGTATCCGCAGCTTTCTCGGTGTATACCCGATGCGTGACGTCTGCGGCATCGACGAATTTTAATCCTATCGAACTAATATCGGTCGTTGCGGTCCCATTCGGTGTGTAATGCATCTGGAATATCAATCGAGAACCGGCTGGAATCAATTTGGCATAGCCAGCAGGCAGTTCCATCGGAGGAGACCCGGGTGCGTTGGCGGCAATCCAATCCGATTGAACGTCGGACTGCCGGATCCTTCTTCCACGTCTGCGACGAAATTGTCCTTCACCGGCAATACCGACAATGATGTGATGGATGACCGCTGGATTGCCGGGTCGGCATTCGGCCGCACAAACCCATTTATCTTCTTTGAAGCCGGGGTCGACTACAAAATATTCGTACTTCACAACGCCGGTAGCGGGAACTCGAAAAGGCTTGGTATCCATGGGAACAATCAGATCGGGTTGCTCCATTTGCCAACCATCGGCGTAGACTGCGGCGGCGGGTAGATTTGCTTCGTCTCCGTGGGGCGCTCCCGCATCAACCCATTGATTGATCATGCGAATTTCGTCTTCGCTGAGCCGGCAATCGTTGCTGAACGAACCATGTTCTGGGTTGGCGTGCCACGGTGGCATGCGTCCTTCATTGACGACCTCTTGAATCATGCCAGCCCAACCTGCGACTTCGTCGTAATCCGTTAATGAGAAGGGACCCACTTCACCTGGCCGGTGGCAACTGGTGCAATTTTTTTGCAGGATCCGGCTGATCTGGTTGTTAAAGGTAACGGCATTTTGTGAGGACGTGGTACTAGCTGGTAACAAACGACCGATGATGCAACCATCGGGTTCGACGTAAGGCGTATCAATGGTTTGTTTGGCAATTGCCTGTTGGATAGCGGTTGTTAAAAACTCTTGCACAGGTTTATCGCGTTGTCGGCCATAGGTGAATTGGTCGTCGATGCGGCCTTGGTAAATGATGTTCTGTTCCGCGTCCAAGAGGAAAGCTTCCGGCGTGCGCTGCGCACCAAACTCGTCTGCCAATTGGTTACCGATATCTTTGAGGATCGGAATCTCGAGTTCAAATGTCTTGGCGAAATATTTCAACTCTGTGAGCGAGTCGTGTTGGTTGGAATTGACAGCTAAAAAACGTACTCCTTGGTCGGCGAATTTGTTCTGCAAGTCATTGAGTCGCGGCACGTATTGCTTTACCAGCGGGCACTCCCATCCCATAAAAACCACGACCGTGAAATCGGTATCGCTGGTGAAAATGGTTTGCGGAATGCCATTCACATCTTTGATTTCGGTATTCTTGATCGAGCGACCGACCGAGTGTTGTTTTGCCGCATCAGCCTGCTGTCCCAGCATGGAATCTGCAGGAACACAAAAAAGTATTACAAGCAGCGAATGCAAAATAGTGCGTCTCAACATGAATCAAATACCTTTTTCGCCTGATCGGATTTGGGAAATGTGGTCTTACGCCGGGTGGATACTAATATATAACTCGTTTGGGAATCGGCAGTTTCGCTTTTTTTGAAAAAGCTCACGATGAGCCTCAGAAAGCGGCTGATCGGTGGCCTGTGATCGCAGGAAATTCGCTAAGCTGCTCGACGGGCAGTCGGTGCGGCCATGAGAGGAACGGATTCGTTTTGCCGTCCCGCCGAATTGCTATCGTTCCGAGGGTGGCACACCAAAACTGCGTGATCGGTTTCCCGTGGCTTTTTTTGCGTGCCAAAGTATTTTTCGAGCATTACTCGCCCGATCCAATTGAATTTTGAATGATGGCCGAGGCTCGCGTAGTCGGAATTTTTTTCTAGCACTTCCAATTTTTCGACTGAAAAACCCTCGCCGACGATAGCGTTTTGTAATCCTGAGAGATTGAAAACAAAATCATCAGTCTCCGCACCCCGCTCGGTGATCGATTTATTTGCTCGGCGGCAAAATAAAACCGGCTCTTTGGGATGTTTTAATTGAATCTTTGATTCTAAAACGAGAGCTCCATCGCACCGCAAAACATCGCGGACAATCTTGAGGGCCCAAAAAGGGTACCGCAGGTAATGAGCGGTGACTGAAAAACAGACGACATCAAAGGTACCAAATGTTTCAGGAGTCAAATCAAAGAGGTTCAACTCGAACATCTTCACTTGGGACTTCAGGTAGGGCAACAGAAAACGCGTGGCGGCGGAACTGACTTGATGATCGATGGCGACCACCTCTTGGGCACCGCGTCTTTCCATCTCCAGAGCAAACAGCCCATCACGGCAGCCAATATCGAGAACTCTTTTGCCTTCCAAAGACAAGCCCCTCAAAACTTCCAGCGTCCGTGTCTGACCCGCTAAGAGGTTGGGATCTCCGGGCGTGGAGACCCCTTCTCCCAAATCAATTGTCTGTTGGAATTCGAGGTCTTGAAGCTTGTCGAGCAGGTTAAATTCAGGCATGGCGAGATGACTTGTTTAGTTTTCGTATGGCAACCAGCACAAGAAATTGCGTCGGAGGGTAGCAAATGCCAAATTTGAAAACAAGATCAGCCGTTTGCCAGCAAATAGTGCTCAGCAGACATGCAGGGGAGTGGCGTAGCTAAAAACGGAAAGCTGCGGACGGTGGTGAGCTGGGATAGCGCAAGTTGTATAAGGATCGTCGCGGTCACGGGCTTTCGAAATCGGGATTCCGTTGATCCGGCACAGGTGCGTTTACTTCCGACCGCCATGCTTTCAGTTGTTCTGCCAAGCGTTTGGTTATTTCTGGGTGGTCTTGCGAAACATCTTGCGTTTCACCCAAGTCCTTTTCCAGATTAAATAATTGCACCCGTTGATCCTCAAAGGTTTCGACCAGCTTCCAAGGACCTTTGCGAATGACACTGAAGGGGCGGGCACGGAAATACTGATCCGGGGCGCCGGGGTAATTCTTGCCTTCTAGGTAGGCCGGAAAATGCCAGTACAGGGCGCGGTCCAACGAGGCCACCTGACCAGTGGCGAGCGGCAGTATGTTAACGCCGTCTAAAGGTTGGTTTTGGGGTGCAGCGGCATCCAACAGCACGCGAAAGGTTTCAAAAAAATCCACACCATGAATCGGCACATCGCATCGAGAGTTGGCCGCAATATGTCCGGGCCAGCTGATCGCCAAGGGGACGCGAATACCGCCTTCCCACATCATGCCTTTGCCGCCACGAAGCGGCGCGTTGCTGGTGATCTTGCCATGCCCGCCATTATCGGAATAGAAGATAACCATCGTGTTATCAGTCAAGGATAAATCAGCGAGTGTTTGCGTGATCCGGCCGACAGATTCATCGACGCTTTCAATCATGGCGGCATACTTGGCGTTGATACCCAGTTGCTTGGCATTGCGTTGGTATTTTTTGGTGATCGCCGGTTTCGCCTGGACTGGTGTGTGCACGGCGTAGTGAGAAAGAAAGAGAAAGAAGGGATCCGTTTTGTTTTGCTCAATAAATTGGATGGCTTCATCAGTCAAACGGTCGGTCAAATACTCGGGGCCTTCGGGGTCGGGAAGTTGGGGGTTTTTGTAGGGCGCATGATGACCACCTTTGGGAGTGCCTGTTTTATTGCCACCGATGTTGATATCGAATCCTTGCTCAAGGGGGCCTTCCTGTCCGGGTGATCCCAAATGCCATTTTCCCATATACGCGGTTTGATAATCGGCCGACTGGAATAACTCGCCCAATGTCGTTACCGATGCGGGTAAGGTGGTGCGGTTTTTTTCCGGTATCAGACGGCGGAGTTCTGATTTTCCGCGCTGCGAATTTCCAACAGTATAGATGCCATGCCGAGGCGAATATTGACCACTCATCAGGCAAGCTCGTGAAGGGGCACAGTTGGGTGCCGCAGCGTAGGCATTGGTGAAAATCATGCCACTGTCAGCCAGTTGGTCGATTTGCGGAGTCAGATAATGAGGCGCTCCCATAAAACCGACGTCGCTGTAACCGAGATCGTCGATGTAAATCAACACCACGTTGGGGCTGTCGGCCTGGGCCGAAGCGAGTGCCATACCGAGGTACAAGCCGGCAAAGCATGCCATACCGATCGCGCGCATCATCAAAATTTCTTTCCTAAAAAGAGCAGGAGACTCCCAACGCTACCTAAAACAATATGCTTATCGTGCCATGCCCATTTGGTTTTTGCTACCTGCTACCCGTAATCGGCAAGCCAGAATGGGGAAAAATTTTGCCAGGCGGATTGACTCAGGTGCCGTCGCAACAGTGTCCAGTTCCTTAAGCAGTGGGGAATTCGAGTTAAGGGGAATGAAGTGGAAAATGAAATAATTGGATCCCGGGGACAGGTTGGCTATCTTGTCGGCGAACACGCGACCCGTTGTTTTGTTGGATTGAATTGGTGATCCCGTATCCGCTGAGCTCACAACAGGAATATCGGTGGGTGGCCGCCCTCACGAATTGACCCAGCTAATGCGGTTACGCGGGGGCAAAAATGGGTTGCACGCGGCGGTTGTAGCGGCTCCTTTTAGCTTCGTGGATTTTGCCATAACCATGGCGTATAATCCTCAAGTTACCCGGGCCGCGTACCGATGGTTGGGAATGGTGATGACCTTTCAATAGGTCACCGAAAATACTGTTCTCACCGCTTAATTGGTCGCTCGATCGGCAAAGAGCGGGAACAAAGATGAGGTTTCACGAGGTGGAAACTTCGACAGCATCTATCCATTTGCAAACAGTGAGAAATATGGCTCTTGAATTGAATGAAGATACCTTTGATGGGGAAGTGCTCGAGTCGAGCACTCCGGTACTGGTGGACTTTTGGGCGCCTACGTGAGGTCCCTGCCGAAAACTGGGTCCAGTTATCGATGAACTTTCTAACGTCAACGAAGGCAAAGCCAAAGTCGCCAAAGTCGATGTTAATCAGAATATGCCTTTAGCGGCCAAGTATGGAGTTTCCATGCTTCCAACCATTCTTGTATTCAAGGACGGTCAAGTTGTAGAGACTCAGGTGGGACTGGTTCCCGGCCCGAAACTGCAAGAGATGATCGACGCTCACGTGAGTGCTTAGGCACAACCGTCGCCAAAAAATTTCGCCACCGCGCGAACAAAAATATTACGCCAGCCGTAATCTCCGAATCGGGGTTTACGGCTGTTTTGTTTTTACAGCAAAATAGATCTTATCGGTTCAATCGAGCGTGCGTTAGAGACCGAGCCTGCGTTGGGTGTTGGATTTAGCGGCAAGAAAACTGGGGATGTCGGAAAGATGAAATTATTAGCCAAACAATGGTTGTGGATCGGACTTTTGGGAATACTAATGACAGGAGCATTCCGGGCGCAACCGCTGGTGGCTCAAAATAACCTGAAAGAAGTGGCGGTTATCACCACCGACCATGGAGAAATGCTCATCGAGATGTGGCCTGACGTGGCGCCAAAGACGGTCGCCAATTTCAAGAAATTGGCGAAGGCTGGCTTTTACGACGGCCAATGTTTCCATCGCATTATTGATGGCTTCATGATTCAGGGAGGCGATCCTCTAACAAAAAACGAAAAGGAAAAAGCGAATTACGGGACGGGAGGCCCCGGCTATCACATCGATGCGGAATTCAATAACCGAAAACATGTTCGTGGTGTGATTTCCATGGCACGTGGTAGTGATCCCAATTCTGCCGGCTCGCAATTTTTTATCTGTCTGGGTAATACTCCCCAATTGGATGGTAAGTATACGGCCTTCGGAAATTTGGTTTTGGGAGATGGCGTGCTGGAAAAATTGGGTAAGGAAAAGGTCGGTTTTAACGCTCTAGGAAATGAGAAAAGCGTGCCCCTAAATCGCGTCAGTATTGAATCAATTCGCTTTCAGGAACGCCCCATCCCGGCAAGTGGCAAATAGTGGTTGCAAGGTAGCGGAAGTTAAGCCGTCGCGACTTACGTCGATGTGTCGAGAATAGCCAGGTCGGGGGCGAGTTCCTGAACCTTTTCGGTCATGAATCGCCTGACTTGCCCGGTCGTTTTGAATTTGGCTACTTTTCTGAAAATCGCTTCCGCTTCGGCAACGGAGACGCGGCTCGCCAATTGTTTGATAGAAGGTACGAAGGCGGGGCTCATGCTGAAATTTCTGAGACCCATCCCCAGCAACAACAAAAATGATTTAGGTTGACCCGCCATCTCTCCGCAGACGGTCACAGATTTGCCCGCGTCATTGCAGGCGGTGATGACCGAATGCAAAACATGCACAACCGCTGGTGACAAAGGTTGGCAAAGGTGGCTGACCTTGGGGTTGTCGCGGTCGGCAGCCATTAGGTACTGAACCAAGTCATTCGATCCGATGGATACAAAGTCGACGATGTCGAGCATGCTGCGAATCGTCACCGCGGCCGCGGGAACTTCCAACATCATCCCCATCGGCACGCGGGTGGTTGGCAAGCCTTGTTCTTCAAGTGATTTGTAAGCCCGTCGCACCATGCCCCGTAACCGTCTTATCTCCTCGACGGTGGTTACCATCGGGAACATCATCCGCACCTGGCTGTCAGGGGAATCGGAAGCGGCGCGAATGATCGCGCGAATTTGCGTGTTGAAAAATTCAGGATGTTCAAACGACAGACGAATACTACGCCAACCCATAAACGGGTTGGCCTCTTGGTGATGATGTCCTAGATAGGGAACGGTTTTATCGCCGCCGATATCCAAAGTGCGGATGGTGATGTTCTGATCCGGACTGGACTTGATGATGGACTTGTAAGTTTCGTACTGCTCCTGTTCATCGGGCACATCGGGATGTGTCAAATACAGGTACTCGGTCCGATAGAGTCCGACGCCCGCTGCGCCCATCGCCACCGATGCCGTGGCATCCGGTTGGCCGTTGATATTGGCGTGAAGATGTAATAACTGGCCATCGGAGGTGACTGCGGGTTGGTCATGATTTTCCGCCAGTTGATCCTTGAGATCGAAAAATTCCCGTTCCAGTTTTCGGAAAGCGGACAGGGCTTCTGCATCAGGATTTATGACCACGTGACCCGCGCGACCATCAACGATGATCGTGTCACCTGTTTTCACCAAACGCATTAATCGAGAGACGCCGCAGATAGCCGGAATACCGCGAGACCTGGCAATGATGGCGGCGTGGCTGGTTTGGCTGCCGGCTTGCGTGGCGATCCCTTGCACCTCGATATCGCCCAAGGCGACTACCTGGCTGGGCAGCAATTCATCGGCGATAACAATCAGGGGTCCCTTGAGGACTTCTTGTGATTTTTCAGGACGCAACACATCGGACATGTGTCCGCTGAGACGGATGACCACGTCTCGAACGTCGTTTAATCTTTCCCGCAAATAGGCATCATTGGTGCGCGAGAATAATTCGGTGTATTCTCCTAATAGCCGATGCAGGGCGGCGGCCGCGGTCAGCCGCTCGTCAACAATCCAGGCGCGTATTTTCTGGGTGAAGGCCGCGTCGCGCAGAATCGAGCGATGAACGGCAAAAATAGAGGCTTCTTCGTGACCCACCTGGGCATCAACCTTGCGTTCCAAAGCGCGCAGGTCAGCGGCCGAGCGATCACGAGCGGTCTCGTATCGCGCCAGTTCTGCCGTTATCTCTGAGTCTTCCAGGAGTTTGGTGTCGGGGTTCACGAAGATCTCGTGAATCACGTAGGCGGTGCCTATTGCGACTCCTGGCGAGACAGCAATACCTTTTCGCATGGCCAGAATTTAGCACTGCGGCCCCCTCAATTCAAACCGCCCCGGGTGCTGCATCGCGGAAGAAACTTAAAACGCCCCAATTTATTGGTCGAAGTGCGCATTGAGCAGTTTTCTGGAGGTTGGTATATTAGGCAAAATTAATCGTCTGGCGGCTGCGAATGCGGGCCTCTTTAGCACTTGGCGGCGTGTTTTGTCCGCGATTTGGGCCTGTTTTTTTGCCGCGATGTCCCCTTTTTCCATGGGGAATCAAGAACTTTTTAGATCCTGTCGAAAAGAAGAGCTGGAATGCAATTTTGCCAACTGGACCGTATCACAGAGCTGGTACCCGGTGAAAAACTGGTTGCGGTCAAGAATCTCAGCCTCTCCGAGGACTACCTGCAGGACCATTTCCCCCGCTTTCCGGTGATGCCGGGGGTATTGATGCTGGAAGCGATGTTTCAGGCGGGCATGTTTTTGATCTATGCCACGCAGGACTTCCAACATTCGTCCGTGGTTCTTAAAGAATCGAAACAGGTCAAATTTGGGGATTTTGTGGAGCCGGGATCGCAATTGACCGTCATTGCGGAATGGAATAAAACCGACGAAAACCAAGTATTAATGGTCACTCAGGGTCTCATCAATGGAAATGTGGCTGTGAAAGGCCGGCTCTTGCTCGAGTATTTCAATCTGGCGACACGCGAGTTGGGTACGAAGGCTGCCGATGAATTCCTGATTCAAGAGCGAATCAAGCAGTTTCGCCGTTTGCAAGATCCAAGAAACCCCTACAATTCAGCTTTCAATGATGGCACAGTAGCCAGCTCAAATGGCTAATTTAAGCGAGTTCGTGACCGATCGTGAACTGCCGTTTTAATGAATATTTGATCGTCCAAAGGGACGAGTGTAATACAAACCTACAAAACTGGAGATTGATTCATGCCAACTAAAGATGAGGTTTTCGAGAAAGTTCGCGAGGCTTTGGTCGACGCGTTGGGGGTCGACGATGATGAGGTAACGCCTCAAGCGACCATGGTCGGAGATCTTGGAGCAGAATCAATCGACTTTCTCGATATCGTTTTTAAATTAGAAAAGGGATTTGATATTCAAATTCCTCGAGACGAACTCTTCCCGGACGACATTCTCACGAATGCCGAATTTGTGCAGGATGGAAAAGTCACGCCGGACGGACTCGTGAAGTTGAAAGATCGCATGCCATTTGCGGATCTCAGCAAATTCGAACAAAACCCGCTGGTACAGGATTTTGGAAATTTGTTGACCGTGCAGGATCTTTGCAATTATGTCAGCACCAAGGTGGGAGCGGCTTAGTCGTTACTCGTTCGTTGATGCGACCTAATTTGAACAACTAACTTGCGTCTCAATCACGCAGCTAAGGACAGCGACCTGTTACCAATTGGTAAGTGGTCGCTTTTCGTTTCCCGTTATCAGTAAATTGAGCATTGTTCGAATCGGATTACAGGTACCTTTGAATGCGTTGGTTTTGGATTGATCGATTTGAAGAGTTTGTATGCGGCCAGCACGCGGTCGCGGTTAAGTGCATCAGTCTCTCGGAAAAACCCGTAGACGATTACAGTCCCGGAAGCCCCTATTATCCGGCGTCATTGATTGTGGAAGGGATGGCCCAAACGGGCGGGTTGCTGATTCAACAACAAAGCGACTTTGTCAGCCGGGTCGTACTCGCCAAAGTGACACGCAGCAAATTTCATTTTCAAGCAGTCCCGGGCGATAAGCTTACGTTCCGAGCCGATATAGAAAATATGTCAGGAGGCGGAATTGCCACAGGTACCGTGCATGTCGAAGACCGCCTGTTGTGCGAAGCCTCTTTGACGTTCGCCTTCCTCGACGATCGTTTCAAAGGCGTCGAGTTGTTCGAACCCGATCGTTTTTGTCGTATGCTGAGATGCCTTAAGTTGTTCCAAGTCGGAGTTTATCCCGACGGCACGCCTGTCGAAGTGCCTCAATATATGCTGGACGCCGAGCAGGCTAACGGGATTTCCCAAAATTTAACCGCCGATACTTAATCTAATTTCTTGATAAGAGAGCAATCTGGATGAGCGAACATGGATCTCGTCGACGTGTCGTGATAACGGGAATTGGAGTTATCAACCCTCTGGGTAATGACGTCGAAACCGTTTGGAATCAGCTCAAGGAAGGTAACAGCGGCGTTGGTTACACCACCATCTTTGATGCGAGTCGTTTTCCCACGAAAATCTCCGCTGAGATAAAGAATTGGGACATTACCGATACGGGCGAAGACGGCGAGCTTTGGAAAAATCGCGGACGACATACTCGCTTTGCCGGAGGCGCAGCGAAACAGGCGATGGCCAGTTCGGGTGTGCTGGATGCAATCGATGATCCGCGAAGATTTGGTGTCTACATGGGAAGCGGTGAAGGGAATCAAGATTTCCTGAGCTTCGCAACGATGATGGCCGCCGGGCTCGGCGAAGAAGGTAATTTGGACATCGTTAAATTCATGAATAAGGGTCTGGAGTTTTTGGACCCGGCATTCGAATTGGAACAAGAACCCAATATGCCGGTTGGCCATATGGCCGCCATGTTTAATGCCCAAGGGCCAAATGCCAATTGCTTGACCGCGTGCGCCGCCAGCAGCCAAGCGATCGGCGAAGCGACTGAAATTATTCGTCGTGGTGAAGCAGATGTTATGTTGTCCGGAGGCACACACAGCATGATTCACCCGTTCGGGGTTACCGGATTCAATCTGCTAACGGCGTTGTCCACCAACAACGATAATCCCCAAGGCGCGTCTCGTCCCTTCGATGGACTGCGGGACGGCTTTGTTTTGGGCGAAGGCAGCGCTATGGTGGTATTGGAAGAATACGAGTTCGCCAAGCAAAGGGGGGCTCATATCTATGGAGAGATTCTGGGGTACGGATCGACGGCGGATGCTTATCGCATTACCGATATTCACCCCGAAGGTCGCGGTGCCATCGCCTGCATGAATATGGCCATCTCCGATGCCAAGCTGAATCCGCAAGACATTCACTACGTGAATGCTCATGGCACCAGCACCAAAGTGAACGACCGCGTCGAAACACGGAGCTGTCGGGAATTCTTTGGTGCGAACGCAATGAATGTCCCCGTCTCCAGCACAAAAAGTATGATGGGGCATTTGATTGCAGCAGCGGGTGCGACCGAATTGATCGTCTGCTTAATGGCGATTCGCGATAACGTCTTGCCGCCCACGATCAATTACGAGAACCCCGATCCCGATTGCGATTTGGATTACATCCCTAATGAAGCTCGGGAAAAGGAATGCAATATCGCTTTGAACAATAGCTTTGGATTCGGGGGCCAGAACATTACGCTGGTCGTAGGGCAATGTGCCTGAGTGATTGGAAGCCCCAGCGAAGCTCATCGTTGTACGCCTAACGGTATCACGTACTGTCGCTTCTATTCGCTTGCTGGTTGGCCGATCCCGGTCACACTGGGAGCCAATACGATGTCTCCTTGATGGGCGCCGGGTGCGATGCCACCCCAGTCATTTTCATAAATGGCGTCGCCGTTGATCTCTGGTTGTGACAGAAAATCAATGTGCCCGTCTTCGAAAAATACGTTTTGTCCTTGCCCGCCATGATTGCTGCTGGCCCTGCCTGCCAGTGTTGTATTGGGCGTATCCGCGAGCAGAATGAAGTCACCACGATTGAGATTCACGCCGGGGTGATAACGGCCATCTCTCCACTGGCCGATGGAATATGCGAAATCACCACCCGCTCTTTTTTGGTAGGTGCGTAGCAGTGTCGGTTCCGCTTGCCGCAATTGTTGCAGGCTGGGGATGCCTGGATTCTTAGTTTTTCCAATGCCAGCGCATTGGAATGCGTTGGAGTTTTCGACAAAGCCCTGCTCGAGCAATTGCGGTGCGTAAACGCCGGCAAACGAAAGGTTCCCTTCCGCCGGAAGAGGCATATGCTTTCCGCCGTGGTTATCCGCGTAATGTAGTAACCCCATGCCCACGGTGCGAAGATTATCTTGGCAGGCAAGTAACTGACCCGCCTGGCGGTTGCTATTTAAGGCGGGCAAAGCAATCCCAGCCAGTGCCACAAAAATGGCAACCACGACACAAAGATCGCTCAGGGCGGTTCGTCGAAAGCCCTGCTCAGATCCCCGCGTCATTCGAGTCTCGAGGGTACCAGTGGTTTTTGAGTTGCAGTGACTTGTTTCTGGCCGGCTCGGGTTGCCATCGACAGACACACGTTTGGCAATCAATTCGCAAGTTCGGCGGGCCAGTCCGGCAGGCGGTAGACCTGCCGGATTCAAATCTTCCAGCGGCGCTATGCGAGTTTGTAGCGTTTGCAGTTCTTCCTTGAGGCGGGGTTCTTGGGAGACT
>JAAEPL010000052.1 GCA_024232675.1 Planctomycetaceae bacterium | reverse complement strand
GGTTTCGTCAGTAACCCAACGCAAAATGGCTTGCAGCATCGCCTCGGCACCGTCGGCAACAATGAATGGTGCCGCTCCGACTGGTAGATGCATGCCAGCAGCGCCTTGCCGGCTGACAATGAGTGGCTTTCCAAAAGCCAACGCCTCTTGATTCTTAATTTTTAATCCGGTTCCAAATTGCACAGGATTTATCGCGATGCGAAATTTTTCGTAAAGAGATTTTATGTCTTCCACTTGGTGTTGAAAGTTCACATTGGCGGTCGCCGTGGCAGTTTGCAGGCTGTTGCAGACCGTACCTGCAATCAGCATGGTTGCTTGTGGATGACTTGCCACGAGCTTGGGCCAAACCTGCTGTAGGAACCACGTGATGGCTTGGGTGTTAGACGGATTATCCGAGCCAAAATAACCCAACGTGTATTCGGCACTCAGCGTTTTTTTTAATGAGATAGGATCTTCAACATGGGTCGGGTAACCGGCCACAATCACTTTGGCCTCGCTCTGCACCATTTTTTGGAACGTGGCCTGTTCTTCGTTTTGAATCGCAATCACAGTATCGAATTTCTGCAGCACCTCTGTTTCTTCTTCCGGCGTGATACGAATCCAATGATCAAAATTATGCAGCTGGAATTGTCGGTGTCTTTCCGAGAGCAGATCGTGGGTGTCCACAAGGTAATGTGGGCGGGACCCTCGATTCGTTTTAGGCACTAAATAACCCAACGTCACGTACTCAATAATCACAGCCGCTGGTTCGATGCGATCGACCATTGACTGGAAACGTTCCGTCCATAGGGGGCAGGCGAAATTCTGCAAGTATTTGGTTTTGTTATCGGGCTGATTTTGATGTTCGGGCGGTCTCGAAGAAATTTTTTGGAATAACCAGTTGGCAATGCACTTAGATTTCCACACCAAGCGGCTTAGCCAACCCGTGGGATGCCAATCTTCCAACAACGAACGCACATCAAGACCTTGTTCCGCAATGATTTGACGTTGTTGACTTAAAGGGTAGTGACGATTTGGGTCATCTAACGCGCCAATGAAAAGCACAATTACCTGCATTTGTTGTTTGCTTAGATAATTGACTATCGATTGGATCCGACGTTCGGCACCCGTGCTGGCATGCCAAAATCTCACGTCGGTAGCAATAACCAATTTCGTCTTTGTCCGCTTTTTCATACCAGTTCCTGTCTCTGTTTGAGGGCCTGATATTCTCCGCGGGATAGATTGGCTCGAATGAGATGAGAGACCCATTCATCAGGTTCTCGGATCCATCTTTTGATTCGCCATGCAAGGCGATTCTTGAGGAATTCTTGTTTGGCGACCTCTACAGTTTTCTGGACCTTTCCTTGCAGGATGTTGGTTTGGCCTTGGCCGGTAAAGTAATTGGCGATGTACTGGGTAGTGGCGCGATCTGCTGGGATGATGTGCTTCAAAGATGCCCGGGGTAACCAAACCCCTGTATGTCCGGCCTGGTCTATTTTCCGCAGTACTGATATTTCATCTTCACCAAGCATACCGGAAGCTTTTCGCCCGAGTTGCGAATCGTATTGAAATTCTTGTTGAACGTCAGCGCGAATGGCAAAGTTAGCGCCGTAGGGGTAGACGCCGTTTCCAAGCGGGACTTGAGCATTGCCAAGGTCGCGTGCAGCGAAAACGGGTTTGCACTTTTCCCACGTGGCTTCAATCCAATTTGGTATCCCCGCTTCGAAAACGGGAGTGATTCTTCCGCCGAAGAAAGCTGCTCGGGGATGTTCGGCAAAACCTTGGGCATAGGCATTCAACCAGCCGGAGTCGACTTGGACGTCATTGTCTGTCCACAGCACGTAGTCGCCCGTCATCTCGCGAATCGCAGCATTTCTGCTGGCGGAGTGACCTTGTTGCGCTTCAAAGACGTATTTAATCGGTAAGCTCGATTGGTACGCTTGGACCACTTTGACGGTATCATCTGTGGACCGGTTGTCCACCACCACCAATTCCCAGTCGATTTGACTTGGTTTTTCCATAGCCACGATCGAATCCAACGTTTGCTTTAGCAAACGACTTCGATTCCAGGTGCAGATGGCGAGGGAAATTTTCATGATGCTGGGTTAAAAAAGACTTGGCAAAGTGTCCGCGTGCGGTTGGGTCGGCAGGCACCGAACGTAGTGATCGTTTTTGCCTGTGGTTGTCACGGTCTACAAGAATACCCCTTACTTAAGCACTCGGTTTGGCATGTTCGTCGAAAGCGGCAGACGTTTCACGATTGCTGAGAGTCCTGTCAGTCAAACCAATTGTTGCGATAAATCGGATTGGCCAAAACTTGAATTTTGTATGACGGCGGGGTTAAACACGTAAATCCGGGCAATTCCACCGGATGGATCGGATAATCTCAATATCTGGGAAGGTCTTTTTGGCAAAGCGGCTCAAACAGGTGTACCCTTACGTAAA
This sequence comes from Planctomycetaceae bacterium, assembly GCA_024232675.1. GTDB lineage: Bacteria > Planctomycetota > Planctomycetia > Pirellulales > Pirellulaceae > CAJQPP01. The sequence continues at coordinate 8,960 of JAAEPL010000052.1, read as the reverse complement.
GTTGGAAAAGTACATTTTTATGCCAAAAATCGCTTCAAAACATGTATATGAGCGATCCATCGGTCGGTTGACCACGTTGATTTTGGGGACTTTAGGAACTATTTTTTAGAGAACCCAAGATGCCTGAACCCATGTATGTTTCAATGATTCTTTGAGAGTCCCATGATTTATTCACCAGGCCGTCGTACTGCCTTTACCCTTATTGAGTTGTTGGTCGTGATTGCGATCATCGGACTTCTTGTCGGCATGTTGTTGCCTGCTGTGCAGCAGGTACGAGAAGCAGCGCGAAACACTGAGTGCTTGAACAATCTGCGGCAGATTGGTTTAGCGGTACAAAATTACGAAGGGGCAAAACGGAGGCTTCCGCCGGCGCGACCGGCAGATGCCTTTTTGACTTGGACGGTCACGTTGATGCCCTATCTTGAACAGGACAATTTGCACAAGCTTTTTGACACGAGAGCACCGTACGGTTTTCAGGATCCTGACGTCGTCAGCACGCCGGTTAGCACCTATACCTGCCCGAGTCGACGACCGTTGGGAGAGTTAAGCACCTTCGAGACATTTGGAGAACCGATCGGATGCGTTGGCGATTACGCCGGTAACGCTGGGTCGGAAAAGTATTTCGAGCCCGGGTCGTTGGAGTATACCGGCGAGTGGGCGTTATTTGATGTCGAAGTTGACGGAGTTTTCAATTCGGGTTATTCGCATCAAAATTTGATCGATCCCGGAACATTGAAACTCAAGTCAGGCGCGCGAGGACGATACAAGTTACGCGACGTGACCGATGGTACTTCGCACACGGTGTTCGTTGGTGAAAAATCTGTCAGCACACTCAACCGAGGCGAACCCGGCGGTTGGGGTGATGGTTGTATTTATAACGGTAATGAGCCGGCAACATTTATGCGATTGGGAGGTATTGGTCTGCCCATTCAAATGGATGATGATTTTGAGCCACCCGGTCCAGGCGCGATTCCGACATTCGGAAGTGCCCATGCCGTCACCTGTAATTTCAATTTTGGTGACGGGAGCACTCGTAGTATTAGTGAGAATATCGCTGAGAGTGTTTTGCAAAAAATCTGTTCGCGAAATGACGGCAGTGTCGTCTCGGACTTAGATTAACGGCATTGCAATAAGAGAATGAGTCGGACTCGCCCAAGCTCTGACAAGTAAATGATTGGTTGCCGCGGCTCTTAGCGCCGCTGCTCATGTGAGAAGCTCGAGGGATCGATCTTTTTAGTCATACCCCCTTTGGTTTCAAGCTTTAAGATCACCCGTGGCGAATTTTCACGTCTACTACGTTGGCACAGAAGATGAGGTCGCACATCATGCGGCGCCATTGCATAGCCATATCGATGTCAGGATTGCGTGTCCTGAGGAAGTCACGCGGTTGGCGAAGCCTAATGACTTGGCGATTTTCTATTCCGAACATTTTCATCGGTTCCGCAAGGCTTGGTTGCAGTTGCATGAGCGCGGATGTCACACCATCTACGCCATTGATGGAATACTAGAATGGCGAAATGCCTGGGAAAATCGGCACGATGAACCGGCCTGTCCTTGGACGATGCGGCCCGTATTGAGCGATAAGGTGGCGTGCATTGGTAGTTCCCAAGCACGCATTCTCGATGGCTGGGGCAACCGCGGTAAAACAGAGGTGGTAGGAATTCCCCGCTTCGATGCCGTTGGGGATAGCGAGCAACTTCCGCGTCGCGACGCAAACCGACCGTTTCGCTTTCTTGTAACCACTGCCAAATGGCCAGCTTTTACGGACCAGCAACGCAGGGTGATTACGCAATCTCTTTGCGATCTTCGTGATTTCTTCGCAGAAAACACCCGTATAGCAGGAAGGGCCGTCGAAGTGGTTTGGCGCGTTGCGGGTGGGTTGGACAAGGTTTTGGGCGTTGAAAATCACTTGAGCGATATCACTGGTCGAGAAATTAATGAGCTTCTGGAACAGGTGGATGCTGTTATTACGACGCCATCTACCGTGATGTTGGAAGCCATGCTTCATGATTTACCGGTGACTCTTCTGGATTACACCAACAGCCCGGAGTATGTGCATGCCGCTTGGACGATTCGTGCTCGTGAACATATGCAGCCCGTCATTCATCAATTGATTGAGCCACCGCAACGACGATTACAATTACAAAAATCTCTGCTGCATGACTCCCTGCAGTTGAATGAGAGTGCTGCGGCACGCTTGGCTCAATTGTCTCAAGAGATGATTCGAATCGGCTACGACTGTCAGTCCGCAGGACGTCCTGTGGAATTTCCCGCTCAAATTTTACCGCCTCAACAAGAGAGCCGACGGGAGAGTAACGTCTGTCAAGCCGCGACCTCTTTAAAGTGTTTGGAAGGTAAGGATAGCCACGAATACGCCGCGGTCGCTGCGGAAGCCTTGCGTTGGTTCGACCGATTGCATGAGCACATTGATGAGTTGGAATGCGAGTTATCCAAAGCGGCGGAAGGGTTTGAGCAAATAGCCAGCCATCCTGTTTTGGCACCCCTTCTGAAAGTCAGAAAGGCAGCACTCGGCATGGGAGGGCGAATCGTCGATGTCCTAGCCGCTGGCAGAAAAATGAAAAAAGCAATGCCACCCGAAATGAAAAGTGATGTGCAAATAAAGACATGATCGTTGCCAAACCAAATATCGTTGAGCGAATATCAAGCGAGGTCGATGATCCATCATTGACGGAAGTGGTGGTGGTATGCGCTTGCGACGATAATTACGCCATGCCCTTGACTGTGATGCTGCACTCTGCGGCCAAGAATCTCGACTCAGGGAGTCGTCTATCGGTCTACTTTATCGATGGTGGGATTTCGGAGTCCAGTTGGCAAGCAATCAAGGAAACGTTGGTTGATTTTGAAGTGAGTGTTTATTCGCTCAAGCCGGATTACTCTCTCGTGGAGCATCTACATACTTCCCATCACGTTACTCCGGCGGCTTATTTGCGTTTGCTCACAGCAGAGATGCTGCCCGCCTACGTGCATAAAGCGATTTACCTCGACTCCGATCTATTGGTTTGTGACGATCTGACGCACCTTTGGAATTTACCGCTTGGAGACCAGTACTGTTTGGCAGTTCCTGATATCGCTTGTCCTTACGTGGACGCACGCCTTGGCTGCAAAAATTTTCGTTTAGCGAACCCCTACCTGGCTGCTTTTTCGCCGATACCCAACTACCAAGATTTGGGGTTGGATGGCACGGCCGAATATTTTAACAGTGGTGTGATGGTGCTGAATCTTGAGCAATGGCGTCAGGATCAAGTGGCGATACGGATGCTCGATTGTCTGGAGGAAAATCGCGAACACGTATGGTGTTGGGATCAGTACGCACTGAACGTGGTGTTCCACGGTAATTGGGGGCGTTTACCCGTGCGTTGGAATCAGGGAGCCCACGTATTGGATTATCCCAGCTTGGCCAGTTGCCCGGTTGATCGTGCGGAATTTCAGCAGATGCTGGATAACCCCGGAATCATCCACTTCACCACCGAATTCAAGCCCTGGGATTTTCATTGGCAACACCTACGAGGTGATGTTTTTTTTGCGGCGTTAGATGAAACCGCATGGCGAGGATGGCGGCCTGAAGATCCCGGATTTTCTTGGGATGATTACCAATTACGTCAATCGGTCAAGCTGGTGAAATGGACTGTGACGAACTATCGAAAAGTGGTTTCGATTTGGAAGAGTCCGGCCCGATGATGCGCAAAGAAGTATTAACGAAACGCGGGCCATGGCCACGGGGTGAAGAAACCCACACGCCGACCCTAACGCTGTTTGCCGTGCCTAAAGCGTTCGAGGGGCATACCGGTGTCATTCAACGAAATGCGATTCGCAGTTGGGCTGCTCTGATGCCTTACGTTGAAGTGTTGTTGTTTGGTTCGCCAGAGGATTCGGAATTGCAGGCAATGGCGGACGAAGTCGATGCTCGCGTGATTCCGTTAACGGAAAATAATCAAGGTACCCCGATACTCGATCAAGTCTTTGCTCAGGCCCATGCGTACTCTCGAGCAACGTGTATGGGGTACGTGAATTGCGACATCATCATGGGACCTGCATTACTGGATGCTGTGAATGGACTGACGGAATCCGAACTGACTTCTTATCTGGCTATCGGTCAACGCACCGATTTGCAGGTTGATAAGGAGATTAGTTTTGAAAATAAAATAGCCGTCAGCCAATTGAATACTCAGCGTGAGCAGCAGGGTCATTTAGATTCGGTAGTCTGTAAAGATTACTTCTTGTTCAGTAAGGATTTGTTTCGAACCATTCCTAAATTTTTGGTCGGGCGTGGCAATTGGGATAACTGGATGGTGGCCTCCACGAAGTCTTCCGGAGTCCCTGTGGTGGACGTGACCGAGGTCTTGACGGCTATCCACCAGCGACATCCCCATTCACACGTAACCGGGGGACGCAAGAACGCCTATGTTTTTGGTGAAGAAGCCCGTGAAAACCAGCGTTTAGCCGGGGGGCGGCATTTGATCAAAGGCAGCACTGCGACATGGTTTTTGACGAGCGAAGGTCTGAAAAAACGGACTTTTCCATTGATTTCGATGATTCGTGATATACCAAAATTTGCGAGCCTTTTGGCTAATCTGATGCGTTAGTCTGTGGGGCAGTCAGTATCTGCAAATTTCGTAAAGAGTAACCGCGCCAAGCGAAAAACCACGAATTATACTATGGCAGCGGGTTTTCCTAGGGAACGGTATCCCCAAGGCGGCTTTTGTGGATCGGTAAACCCGGGATGCGACCTAACGCTCCGCTGCAAGCCAAGTCGATGTTGGCTTTAGAAACTTTGATTTACATTTTGGCATCGCAGTATTTTCAGAAAGGTAGCATTCCTGTGAATTCCCTCCGGGAACGCTGCAATCTCGTTGCACGAATCAACCATTGAAATAACAAGGTAACGTGCATGTTGATTGCCGTTTCAATTATCGCAGGTCTGCTTGTCGCATTGGCGTCGCTCCATGCGCTCGCAGCAAAATACTTTTCGGTCTGCATCGTGAACGGTAAACGTGCGGTTGACCGTGAATTTCAGCCCAATGCCACGGTGCTGTTGGCTGCCAGAGGCTGCGATCCTTCTTTGGAAAAAAACCTGGTGGGACTCCTCCAACAGGATTATGAAAATTATCAAGTGGTGATCGTCGTTGATCATCAATCGGACCAAGCTTGGTCCATCGCGCATCATGTGAAGAGCGAGTTTGATACCGACCATCGGTTACGGATTCTTGAGCTCGAGCAACCACTCAACTCTTGCAGCTTGAAATGCAGCGCGATCGTGCAAGCGATGGAGACCATGTCAGACGATGTCGAGGTGGTCGTGCTTGTGGATGCCGATGTGATTCCGCACCGCGAGTGGTTGTTGCAAGCCACGAGTCCATTAGCGGACCCCTACGTTGGGGTCGTGACAGGGAACCAGTGGTTTGAGCCGAGTAACGCCTCTGCCGGTTCCTTGTTGCGAAGTCTTTGGAACGCCGGGGCTCTCGTGCCCACCGCTGCTTTAGCAAACCCGTGGGCCGGTACCTGTGCCATGCGATTGAAAGACATGCGACGTACCAACTTGGTCGAGACATGGAAAACCTCGATCGTGGATGATGGTCCAATTCGCAGGGCATTTGATCCGCTTGGCAAACAAATTGTTTTTAATCCTGAGTTGATCATGGTCAATCGTGAGAATTGCACGGTTGGTTACGTTGACAAATACGTGCCGCGAATGCTGCGTTGGTCACGCATGTATGAAAAGACATTCATTAATACGTTTGTTCACATGCTATTGCTGGTAGGCACATTGCTGACGACCGTTGGGCTGGCAATTGCTGGGGTTTTTCTGGCCGATTGGTGGGCCTTTGTTATCGGAGGAGCTGCGTTATTTGCCAACATTGTTTTGAACGTCACGGGTTATATCGTGGTGCGAAACAGCATTCGCAGAATTGAATCCCGCCGTGACGAAACCAAACATCAGCATTACCTGGGGCATCTCAGCCCAGGGAGGATTTGCAAGATAGGGATGTTGATTCCCGTTTGCCAAGTTGGTTTTGGGATTTGGTGTATCAAATCCATTTTCTTGCGTCGCGTTGCTTGGCGACAAATTACCTATGAAATAAGTGGGCGAAACAAAGTACGTATGCTTAAGTACCAACCGCTTGAGGCGACCGTCGAGTCCGGCTCTAGCGTCTCTGATGTTTCAATCTAATACGGCTTGGCTAAATTGAGCGTGACCTTGCGCCTGCCGCTTCTTTTGCCGAATTCAACGGGCGAGAAAGACGTCGGTTTTCCGGGAGGATCCCGTGGGGCTCATGTTGGTCGTCAGTCCACTGGGCATTTTTTCAGACACCTTTTCGTAGCCATGCTATGGGCCATCGAGGAAGTCTCTCGGATACGTCTAATCGCTTCCGAACAGAGTAGCCTGAGGACTGGCAACACCGGTTGATTTTTATCTGTTATCACGCCACAGCGAATCGTTGAGATCATCGATTTCGCCGGGAAGACCAATGTTCTGGGCGGATTTCTCATCATGGCCCGAATACCGATGTCGCGATGGATTCGGTATACTGCTGTCGATAAGTGACCAATCACCAAGACAGAACGATTTTCGTTGGATGTAAGATTCCAATGCTGGGAGTTATACGCATGCGTTTCGTGAGAAATCGGGTCAGACAAATTCTATTGATCTTGCTTTTCGGAGCTTTGATGAACCTAACTAATGACGGCTTCGCCCAAGATGCTGAGGCACCAAGGCCAGCGGAGAAACCCCATGTTTTAAAGAAGCATGGTGAAGATCGAATGGACGAATTCTATTGGCTTAAAGAACGTGAAAATCCAGAGGTCATTAGTTATCTCAATCAGGAAAATGAATATCTAAAAACCAAGATGGCAGATGTCAAAGACTTGGAGACAAAACTATTCGATGAAACGGTAGCCCGCATCAAACAGACGGATCAATCGGTCCCCTATAACTCTCGTGGCTACCGGTATTACACGCGGTTTGAAGAAGGGCAACAGTATCCCGTCTATTGTCGCAAGAAACTCGATCCTGCGGGTCCAGAAGAAGTCATGTTGGATGTAAACCAGTTGGCCGAGGGTAAGCCTTTCTGCCGCGTGGGCGGCCTTGCGGTTAGTAAGAATAATAAAATCCTGGGCTATTCAGTCGACTTCGTTGGGCGTCGGAAATATAACGCGGAATTTAAGAATCTAGAGTCCGGTGAGATGTTGCCTGACCAAATAGAAAACATTACGGGTTCGTTGCAGTGGGCGGATGACAATAAAACAGTTTTTTACCTTAAGAAGGATCCGCAAACATTACGCTCTTACTTGGTGCGGAGACACAAGTTGGGAACGCCCACGAAAGATGATGTCGATGTTTACGAAGAGACGGATGAACAATTTAATTGTTACATGTACAAATCACGTTCGCAGGATTACATCTTTTTAGTCTGTAGTCAGACGCTTAGCGAAGAAGTGTTAATGCTAAAAGCGGATGATCCAGATGGAGAGTTCGAGGTTTTTAGTCCTCGGAAAGCCAACCACGAATATTCGATAGATCACCTAGGCGGCAAGTTCTTCATTCGTTCCAACGAGGAGGCGGAAAATTTTCGCTTGTTCTCGACCTCTGATCAAAATATCGGACGAGAAAACTGGGAGGAAATCGTTCCTCATCGGGATAACGTTTACTTGTCAGATTTTGATTTGTTAGATGATTACTTGGTAGTCAGTGAACGTAAGGACGCTTTGACTCAGTTACGCGTGATTAACAATGACGGCTCCAAAGACGAATATCTACCTTTTGAGGAGTCGGCTTATGTCGTTCGAAGTAGCCCAACTCCTGAAGCCAACACGGATTGGTTGCGATATTCGTATACGTCGCTAACGACTCCGAATTCGGTATACGAGGTCAACCTGAAGACGGGAGAGAAGAAATTACTCAAGCAGGATGAGGTGCTTGGTGAATTTGATCCGGCTCAATACGTAACGCAGCGTTTATGGGCAACCGCTCGCGATGGAACCAAAGTGCCTGTCACGGTGGTCTATCACAAAGATACGGCGATTGATGGAACCGCGCCCTGCTTAGAGTATGGGTATGGCTCCTACGGTTCTTCGATGGATCCGCGTTTCAGTTCTACTCATTTGAATTTGCTGAACCGTGGATTTGTTTATGCCATCGCGCATATTCGAGGTGGGCAGGAAATGGGTCGGCAGTGGTATGAAAACGGCAAACTGCTTAACAAGAAAAATACATTTACCGATTTCATCGATGTGGGACGGTTTTTAATTGAAAATAAATACTCAGCTCCCGATCGATTATTTGCGCGGGGCGGGAGTGCCGGTGGTCTATTAATGGGTGCTGTGATCAACATGGCGCCGGATCTTTACCACGGTGTTATCGCTGATGTCCCTTTTGTGGATGTCGTCACGACGATGTTGGACGATACGATTCCATTGACGACTTTCGAGTACGACGAATGGGGCAATCCCAACGAAAAGGAATATTACGATTACATGCTGTCGTATTCGCCCTACGATAATATTCAGGAAGTGGAATATCCCAACATGTTGGTAACCACCGGCCTGCATGATTCTCAAGTTCAGTATTGGGAACCAGCGAAGTGGGTTGCCCGCCTGCGAAAAACGCGAAAGGGTGACAACTTGTTATTGCTGAAGACCAACATGGAGGCCGGGCATGGCGGTGCCTCCGGACGCTTCGATCGATACAAGGAAGTTGCTCTAAGGCATGCTTTTCTCTTAAAGCTGGCTGGCATCGAGGAGTGAATGCGGAAGACTTACGACGGGCGATGTCGGTGGCAACGGCATCGCTCTGTTTGACTGGCGTGACAGTTTTTCGGTGGCTGAGGATGTCGCTTGGCAGGGAACCCTAAATCCGGGAGAGTCGTAGAACGCTGTGGAATGAGCGCCCTAGGGCGAGAAACGAGGCGAAGCCAGGCTTTCTAAACGCGAAACCAGAGTTC
>JAAEPL010000051.1 GCA_024232675.1 Planctomycetaceae bacterium | reverse complement strand
GAAGAGACATAACTCAAAATTAGGTCTGCACTCAAATTGAGAGGGTAAAGTACAATTGAGGACAAGAGAAAAAGACAGCCTATTTTGTAATTCATGATGTAAATCGAGATAAATGCTGCGGAAGCGGGTCTAAGCGGAGGATAATTGGCGTAAAAGGCTTTTGCAAGCATTAAATGAGTCTTAAAAAAGTCTGTTTTCCAGTCGTTTTCGAATGGAAGCCAGATGGTTGCTGAGTTTCCAATTTGGGCTTTCCAATACTGTTCCCAGTAATGACTTCGAAAACCTTGAACGGTTGGGTGTACGATGAGTTTTAATCGCAGAGACTTAATTTCAACGACAGCCGCGGTGTCGCTGTCGCTGCCGTTGTCGATAACCGAATGGCCCAAGTCAGCGTTGTTGGGAACCAATCACAAACCCCTTGTTCGATTTTGCCTAAACACCAGCACGATCGATGGCAGTCAATTAACACTGCGAGAGAAAATTGAAATAACCGGCAGAGCCGGTTACCAAGGCATCGAATTATGGACCAGGGATATACACCGCGCATTGGAGTCTGGCGAAAAATTAAAAGACCTGCACAAGTTAACCCAAGATCAAGGGTTGAGAGTAGAGAGTGCGATTGGGTTTGCAAATTGGATTGTAGATGACCCGGTAAAACGCAGGCAGGGCATGGAAGTTGCCAAGCGAGAAATGGATTGGATTCGGCAATTAGGTGGCCAACGCATTGCGGCGCCACCTGCCGGAGCGACAAAGCAATCGAATTTAAGTCTTCCTGCCGCGGCCGATCGCTATCGCAAGTTATTGGAATTGGGTGAACGGATGGAAGTGACTCCTCAACTAGAGTTGTGGGGTTTTTCCCAATGCATGAGTCGATTGGGCGAGCTGGCCTATGTGGCGGTGGAAAGTGGACGGTCGGACGCATGCGTGTTGCCTGATGTTTTTCATATCTATAAAGGCGGCTCAGATTTTGCGGGTTTGGAGATGTTTGCCGGCAACGCGATTCATCTCTTCCACATGAATGATTACCCTGCCAAGCCGTCGCGAGAGAAAATCAAAGACGCTGATCGCGTCTATCCGGGTGACGGCGTTGCACCTTTAGACACGATCCTGCAAACCCTCAAGAAAAACGGTTTTGAAGGCGCACTGTCGTTGGAACTTTTCAATCCGTCTTACTGGAAACAGGACCCTCTTCACGTGGCTCAGACAGGCCTGCGAAAAATGAAAGAGGTGGTAAATCGAAATTGGCAATTGGATTGAGATGCGTGGATGATCGAGCGGGCTACGCGGACAATGGGGCGTTCCACCCGAATGGCATGGTGAATGAAGCCGCCTTCGAGCTAACCCCCTTAAGGCCAATGCAAAACCCGCTTGAGTTCGGTCATTGGTAAATGGTTTGTAGCAGACCGCAGTTCTGCCTGGGTCTACCGTCGAAGCTGCCCGCGTCCAATCTGCCATTAAAAGAAGCATTGGGAATCCACGGAACCGTCGGCTGCAGGTGTAGGAAACCCTGCACAAATAATTTTCGAATGCTGTCCAAGCTCCGATTCAGCGAACGTTGAGCCTGCTTAGCCTCCGATTGGCCCGCCACCTTTCCGAGTGATCGCAACCACGGAAGGGCGTGGTGGCAAGTCACTTTCGGGTGGGTTGGGCCAGCGGGTGGAGGGCTGGTCGAAGGTTGAATTTCCGCCGGGGTGTTGTACGGCGACAAACAGGGTCGAATTATCCGGTGTGAAGCAGGGGCCACAGAGCTCCGCTCCGATGGGCACATGAAAGAATTGTTTCGTCAGCGCTCGCCGGGGGCCGGCGACTTCACAAACATAGGCGCCGTCCAAAATTCCGCTCTTGGTTTCAAACCCATCGGTTGCAATCCATAAACGTCCTGCATTGTCGAAGGTCAGGTTGTCGGGGCAGGAGATCCAGGTCTCAGGTTGATGGCCCTGGTACCATCCGCCATCGTCCTCTAAATGGCCAGCCATTAAGAAGATATCCCAAGGGTGTGACAAAGCGGTATGGTCAGCCCTGTTCTCTACTTTGGGGATGCTCAACTCGATAATGTGACCGTGCCGATTGGAGGGTCTGGGGTTGGCGGGAGATAGCTGTGCATCAGTTCGCTCGATGTTGTTGGTGAGCGCCAGGAAGACGTTTTGAGTCACGGGATTCTCCTCCACATCCTCCGGGCGATCCATCGGTGTCGCGCCCAGTAGGTCTGCTGCCCGTCGCGTTTCGATCAAGACGTCTGCTTGACTGGCGAATCCGTTGGACGATGTCAAAGGACCTTGTCCAAAAATTAAAGGTAACCAATCCAATAGTCCGTCCGGATGAAATTTTGCAACGTACAGGGTTCCTTCATCCAGTAGATCCTTTGCGGCAAGTGGGTGCTTGGGATCGAAGGCTCCCTTAGTCACAAATTTATAGAAATATTCAAACGTCTCATCGTCGCCCATATAAACCACGACACGACCGTCATGGCTGATCGCCGTCGCCGCACCTTCGTGTTTCATTCGCCCCAAAGCGGTTCGCTTCACCGGCGTTGAATCGGGGTGATAGGGATCAATTTCCACGACCCAACCAAAGCGATTGGGTTCGCAAGGTGCTTGGTCTAAATGAAACCTTTGATCCAAGCGATAGATTGCAGAATCGCAAGCGTCTTTGACTCCGTAACGTGCATGATTTTCGGCTTCGCCGGGGTCACTCAAATCACCCACAAAGTATTCATGGAAGTTTTCCTCGCCACTTAGCACGGTACCCCACGGCGTCACACCGCCAGAACAGTTGTTAAGGGTACCCTCAACCTTTTGACCGGTCGGATCCTCAGGCGTTTTCAAGCGGTCGTGCCCGGCAGCGGGACCGGAGATACGAACTTCCGTACCCAAGGTGATGCGTCGATTAAAATGACCCTCTTTGATTACCCGCCAGTGGCCATCGTCGTCTTGCATGATCTCGGCAATCGAATGTCCGTGCGCGGCCTTTTCAAGCAATATCTGGTTCTCCGAAAGAGCCTCCAGTTTGTTGCTGTCAGTAATCCCGGCGAACATTAATTCCGGAATCGTGTATTCGTTATTCACGCAGAGCAATCCGTGGCGTGAATTATCCGATCCACGCGGTAGCGGCATGAATGCCACAAAATCATTGTTATAGCCAAATTGTTTTTTCTGATCTTCGGCCGACGGATTATGAAAGTCCATAGGCTCGACATCGGCAAACAGCGGATCGCCCCAAGCTAAGAGAACTTGAGTTTCAAAACCATCAGCAACACCAATCGTGCTCGCTTCATCACCCGCTTCTTCGGCGACGACATGAGGGAGACTGGCAAACCCGGTGTGCTCGCTGTCGGTAGATGCCGTGGATTCGGCTTCCGCGGGTAAACACCAGAAAGCGGTCATGGCTCCACCGGCGGCTAAAATGCCTTGCATGGCTTGCCGTCGCGTAGTGCGTATTTCGATAATATTTTCTAACGTCCGGCGCTTCGCTCGTTCCACGTGTTGTTCCTAGTCCATAAGAGGAGGAAAGATTACTGAGATCGCTCTAACTTTTTAGCGAAGGGGCTTTAATGAGTCAGTTGGAGGCACGTCCTATCCAAACGCTGTCAGTCTAATATTGAAACCCAGAGATTGTATGGAAATCATCGGTTTTTAGAAAACCGTTCATGAGAGGGCTCGAAAACGCCGGAAAAATAGGTCTGAAAATGGCCTTCTCACAAATCCAAAAATCATTCAGTCTTTGGCCCACGTTGGTTACTGGCGTATCGGTAATCATTATGTACGAATGAATTATACCCCCTCGGGAATCGGATGAAGTTGCTTAAACAAACCACCATCGCCGCTGCCATGATCGCGACCACGTTGATTGGCAGCAACTTTCTGGTCGCACAAACGACACAAAACGTGGGCGCTAAGACCACGAGTTCACAGAAAAAAATTGCTTTTCGATCTACGAACTGGCAACACAAACATATCCACGACGTTGCCAAGGCAGAAAAGTTGGTTGCTTCGTTGGAAAAAATCGGTTGCGAAGTCAACCAGTTCGATCACAGCGGTCACCTTGATGTTAAGTATCGCTGCGCTACTTGGAAATCGATCACTGTCGAAAATGAAAAATTCCAAAAAGAGTGGGCTACTTGGTTAGCTGGCCAAGGGTTGGAAACAATTGTGGTCAATCCACTTCCTGAGCCTGGTCTCGAAGTCGTCCGGTTCCGTCGTTCAGAGTGGCGAAATGTTCACTTGGATGATGCCACTAAGGCCTCTCAATTGCTTTCCACATTAAAGATGATTGGCTGCGAAGCAGATCAACACGAACACGATGGACATGTCGATATTCGCTTCCGTTGTAATCAATGGCAGTCGATTGCACTACAAAACCATGCGTCTGCCGTAAGCTGGCAAGAGTGGTTGAAAAACCTGGAATTTGAGACCGAGCACACCCACTAAGCACGGTTTGCCACCAATCCAAGTAATCTCTCAAGGGAGGGCCGAGTTATACTTCGGCCCTCTTTTTTTGTTTAAACCACTCAAAAAAGCGGGAATAAAAACACAGCCCAAGACGTAGTATCATTGATGGCTGCATATTTTAGCTGTTTCCCATTATTTCATCTCCAAATCTAACGATGACAGATATTCGTTCCCTGCCACCTGAGGAGCTCAGAATGCTGGGCAACCACGGGTACGCGTTGGCGAATCGCATGTTGCATCATCGCGAGGATGCGGCGGATGCTGTTCAAGATGCCATGCACCAAATGTTTCGCAAATCGAATTCGTTTGATGCCAGGCGGGGGTCTATCAAGGCGTGGTTTCTGACGATTGTACGCAATCGGTGTATTGATATGCATCGGCGATCCACGCCGCGGTCAGGTGACGATGATTTTGATCCGATGGACGAGAAGGGGCTTCCCGCCGACCACATAAACCAAAGTAACGAACTGGTTGCACAAGTCACGGTGGCACTCGAAGCAATGTCCGACAGTAACCGAGAGATCATCCTGTTGCGCGATTTTGAGAGACTTAGCTATCGCGAGATAAGCCAGATTCTAGGGATCGCGCCTGGTACCGTGATGTCACGATTACATCGCGCGCGTCAACAATTGAGACGAGATGTCATGTCAGGTCAGAAACCGGAGACGTCATGAATGCCTGCGAACAACTTAGTGACCTACTATCCGGTTACCTGGACGAAGAACTCACCCAAGGTGATTACCAAAAAGTGGACGTTCACCTTCGAGATTGCCCGGCTTGTCAGAAAACGATCGATGAAATGCGATTATTTCGAAATGCCGTAGCTAGCTCTCAGAAGCCAGAAAAACTGGCAGATGGTCAGTGGGAGAAAATCGTCAATGACCTGCCCGGCAAAGCCAGTGCGGGGACCGGTTGGGTCTTTTTGATCGCCGGAGTCTTAACCTTGGCTGGGCTGGGGATTTGGGAATTTGCCGTGGCCGATGATATCTTAATCGGTGTAAAAATCGGGGTTGGAGCAGTCGGCTTTGGAGTTTTATTACTTTTCGTTTCGGTGCTTCGGCAACGTTTGATTTCATGGCGAACCGACAAATATAAGGATGTAAAATACTAATGATTGTTGTTACCACAGAAACCATTCATGGTCGGGACATTATTGAAACCTTGGGCCTAGTACGCGGCAATACGATTCGTGCCCGACATGTCGGGCGCGATATCGTGGCGGGCTTGAAAACTCTGGTCGGCGGTGAGATTCATGAATATGCCAAGTTGATGGGCGAGGCCCGTGAACAAGCGCTCGATCGGATGGTCGAGGAGGCGCGTGGCTTGGGGGCTGATGCCATCGTTAACGTGCGGTTTTCCACATCGGTTATTATCGGCGGTGCCGCGGAAATGCTGGCTTACGGCACGGCAGTTAAAATATCGTAACCTGATACGTTTCTACCAACGATTCCCATGACAACATCCCACATGCCCCCCTTTTTTCTCGGCTGTCCTGTGTGGTCGTGTGCAGGCTGGAAAGGTCAGGTATACCCAGCATCGGCGCCCCAAAAATCATGGTTGAAATATTATTCAGAGACCTTTTTGACCGTTGAGGGCAATACAACATTCTATGCCATTCCTAGCCCGGACACTGTGCAACGTTGGATCGCGCAAGTGAAACCCGGTTTTCAATTCGCGCTGAAATTTCCCCGAGTGATCACGCATGAGCAGGGGATCCGTTACGCCGCTGGGGAGACCCAACAGTTTCTTGAGGTGCTTGGCCAATTACATCGCGCAAACTGTCTTGGCCCTACATTTATTCAATTTCCAGAACAGTTCTCGCCACGGCAGTTGCCGGAACTGAAAGCGTATTTGAGAGATCTGCCGAGAGAATTTCCGTTTGCCGTTGAAGTGCGTGACCACGCTTGGTTTCATGGAGCACCCGAGCAGCAGTTGAACGAGGTCTTGGCAGATTTGCGAGTCGATCGAGTTATTTTTGATTCGCGACCACTTTTTTCCCAACCACCAAGCGATCCCTACGAAAAAAAATCACAAGTCCGCAAACCCCAGTCACCAGTGCGGGCTTACGCGGTTAGCCAACATCCCTTCTTACGCTTGGTGGGTCGTAATAAAGTTTCTACCACGGAAAAGTGGATTAACGAGTGGGTACCTGTGGTGGCAGAGTGGATCCGAAAAGGCAAACAACCTTTTGTTTTTACACACACCCCGGACGATCGATACGCGCCCGATCTAGCCGCGATATTCCACCGAAAATTGGCTCAGCAAATTAGCAATGTAGAAGCGGAGTTAAGCTGGCCGAATCAAGCAAGTCAGCAAATGAATTTATTCTAAACAGTGCTATCGGTGGTTCGTCGCGGCTGAGTTCTATCGACGGTTGCTTAAAAAGGCAGACGTAAAGCATCACAGAGGAATCGCATGTAGACGCGACTGGTTTGGAAATCGGCTGCGAGGGTATTGATAAATTGCCCATCCGTGATGGCCTCGTCATCCCAAGACCGGATTCCAATATGATCCTTTCTTTTCAGATCCTCGATAAACCGGTGGTCATCCTCGTATCCCCTCGGTCTTCGCTTGAGGGAATCGCCTGCTAAATCAAACCGCGTTCGAAATGCTTTGTGATCACGGGCCCGTTTCCAGCGCGTGGGATATTCGTCGATGTGATGTCGAATCTTGTTTAACGTTGCATTATCGGGGTGCCAAATGCCGGCACCGCAAAAGCAGTTGCCAGGTTCTAGGTGGAGGTAAAAACCCGGGCAGTGAATGTCTTTGCCCAACTGATGACGAAAGTGAATGCCAACATTGGTTTTGTAGGGCGTTTTATCCTTTGAAAACCGGGTATCGCGGTAAATCCGCATAACGGAGCCGCCCACACGTTTCGGAACCGCCACAAAGCAGGGAGATATCTTTTTGAGCCAAGGCTGAAAGGCTTCGACGAAACGGAGTGTAGGAAAAAGCACTTCCGTTTCGTAGCGTTGTTTGTTGACGGCAAACCAGTCACGCTGATTATTGAATTTTAACTCTTCCAAAAAGGCCATCAGCGCCGGTTGGAATCCGATAAAGGGAACGGACATGAATGCTCTTAAATCAGTTTTGAGGGCGGCTCGACCATGTTGCAAGCCGACACAGAATTACAGCAGTTGATCGAGTTGTTCGACCAAAGACGCGAATTTTTGCATCGCCGCGTCTACCGGTGCGGGCGTTTCCAGATCGACTCCCGCGTCCCGCAAAAGATCGAGTGGAAATTGACTACAACCGCTTTGCAGGAAACCCAGATACTTGCTTAATTCGTCTTCACCACCGTTCAGAACTCGCTGTGATAGTGCGATGGCAGCCGATAGGCCGGTTGCATATTTGTAAACGTAAAAGGAGCGGTAGAAGTGAGGAATCCGCATGCATTCCAAAGGCAATTCTTCGTCAATGACAAAATCGGGACCAAAGTAATCCTTCAACAATTGCCCATACGACTGTTTGAGGGCATCGACCGTTAATGGCTCACCTGCCTCGACCATACTGTGAATGGTCTTCTCAAACTCGGCAAACATGGTCTGGCGGATGATGGTTGCCCGAATATCGTCGATTTCATTGTTGATGAGATAGGCCCGCTCACGATCGTCAGCGGCGTTTTCCAATAAATGCTGGGTCAATAATTGTTCATTGAAAGTACTAGCGACTTCGGCCACAAAAATGGTGTAGCTATGGTATTCAAACGGTTGGTTTTGGGTTGAAAAATAGCTGTGCATGGAGTGCCCGGCTTCGTGGGCCAGCGTGAAGACATCACGCAATACATCCGATTTGTAATTCATCATGATGTACGGATCGCCGTCGTAGCTGCCGTAACTGAACGCCCCGCTTTGTTTGTTCTGGTTGGGATAGCGATCGCACCAACGCCCTTTGAGACCTTGGCGGAGAACGGAGCAATAATCATTCCCCAAAGGTTGCAAGGCACTGACAATCACATCAGAGGCCTCTTCCCACGAGTGATGTTTCTCAATCTCGTTGACGATGGGTACATACGTATCGTAATGGTGGATTTTGTCGAGCCCCATCTTACGACGTCGCAGATCATAAAATTTGTACAGCGTCGGCAAGTGTTTGCGAACGGTTGAAATTAAATTGTCATAGACTGAAAGTGGAACATTGTCGGCGAACAGAGCCTGTTGCAGGCAACTGTCGTAACCACGCACCCGGGCGTAGTAGACATCTTTTTGGACGGAGCCATGTAACGAGGCGGCGAAAGCATTTTCGTGAGCGGTGAACTGTTCGTAAAATTGCTTGAAAGCTGTGCGACGTACATCGCGATCGGAAGACTCAAGGAACTGGCTAAAGGTCGATTGCGTTAGCTCAACGGATTCACCCTTCTCATTTTCGACAACACCGAACTTCAAATCGGCATCTAAAAGCTGTCGAAAAATTTTGCCGGCAGCACCAGACATTTCGCCCTGCATCGCGATGATTTGCTCCTCACGATCGCTTAGCGTGTATGCTTTGTAGCGGACCATTCTCTCAATCAGCAATTGATAGAGCTGCATTTCCGGCTGCTGCAGAAATTCCTCCATCACCTCATCAGGGATTGCCATGATTTCAGGCCGGATAAAGCTGGCGGCTTCCCCTGCACGCGTGGCGACGTTTTGGAGTCGCCCCATCAAACGCTGGTAATTGCTATCGGTCTGGTCTTCGACCATTTTCAGGTAAGCGTAATTGGCCAAACGTTCAGCCAACCGCTCGGATTCGCTGTCGTATTTCAGGCAGGCAGCCAGGAACGTGGCCCCGTCTCCCAGTTTCCCTTTGAAATCTTCGTAACCAGGGGTGCGAGCCTCCAGCTCCTGAAGACCGACCTCCCATGCTGCATCGTCGGCAAATAATTTGGACAGATCCCAAGTATCTTCGGTTTTGACTTCGCTGCGGGGTGGCAAACTGATCACAGTGCTCATGATTTTGGGCCAAACTATGGGTGGAAAAAGTATCGCGTCAAAAAAGAAATTGTACGGCTTGAAACGTCGAAAGGAACCGGGATAGGGACGCCTGGTTCAACGTTCGGCGCTGACCGATTTTTTCGCTTGTCAGCGCTAAGAGGTGGGGCCGTGTTATTTTGCCAGCTCGACATCGCCCAAGCGGAAGATAACATCCACAGAAGCGGATATTGTGATCATCCCGGATGCCACGGCATTCTCACTGTCGCCGGGAGCGACCGCAAATCGGTTGGTCATCATATTCGAATTGCCATAGCTAGGCCGACTTTCTCGAATACTCTGCACCGCTGCCAATTTACATGTGAGTTCGTTTGCCATGACGTTAGCCTTTTCCTTGGCAGCTCTCACAGCCATCAGCCGCGCCTCATCTCGATGCTTGCGTAGTTTGGAAGTTAAGAAACTGACGTTATTAACTTCATTAACGCCCCGCTCGATCAGGCCACGGTAGATGGCTTCAAAATTGTCAAGATTTTCGATGGTAACGGAAATATCCCGGCGAGCCGAGTAACCGATGGGCTGAATCTTTTGTTCTGCGGACCTGGCGACACCGGCACTGCTGTTGTTCAGTTGCCGCGGTTTATTGGGAGTTTCGAAAAGCGGTTGAATCCGAATGACATCTGTTCTTATGAAACGGGATTCGATTTTATTTTGGGTCAGGTACTGGGTGACCGCAGTAACTTTGGCGTCGTTGTCATCGACCGCCTCTGCCAGCTTCAGGGCACGGGAATCGATAGAAAAACGTAAGATGGCTTGGTCAGGTAAAACTCGGATCTCAGCAGTCCCCGTGACCGAAATGGTAGGCGGATCCGAGTCGTTTGCGTTGACCAAGGAGAGATGAGAAGCAAGGAACAAAAAAATCGTAGTGCGGATTAAGCCAGCCATTTTTTTTCGTGGATAAAACAAAACGAGAAAGTTACTGAGGAATATTTAATTATCGACCTCGCAGGGGACCCTGCTGGGAGTAATCGATCTGTTTGCCTTCTTGCCATTGGCACTCACCAGTTTCGATATTGTAGGTAACCGTTTTGGCAATGGCGTGTCCGTTGGTACCACCTCGTGGATCGGCATACCAAATTTCCACATTGGCTCGAATGGGAGCATCCAGAACCACCAGTACATTTGATTGAGAGAAGCTAATGCGCTCAGCGGTTGCCTTGAATTGACTGCCGTTGATCCGGGCATTTCCTGTGGCCACCATGTCGATCGTCGGCTTGGATCCCTGAGGAGTCCATTGGTCGAGTGTGAGAAGGTCGCAATCCATGACCATTCCTTGATTGCCGGGCTGCTGCAATATGCGTTCTGTAGGCTGTGTCTCCCAGTCCATGGCTTGAGTGTAGAAGGCATGGACATTTCCCTGAAACTCAAGTCGCCGCCCACCCTGTTGATGTTTTTTCGGGTCAAGATTGCCGGTGAACGAGTCGTCATATTCGACAAGGATGTAGTCGACCTTTCCGGAAGGGGAACCCGGGGAAGTCAATGTTGTGGGCGCGCCGACTGCCAACCCCTGTTTGGAACCTGAGTTTTGGCGGGCAACAACTTTTCCGCGGCCGTCGCATTGAACCGAGCTTGATAAGGCATCGTAAGTGATGCGAGGTGCCTGTATTTCTTGACGCGACGTGGGTGCTCCTTTTGAGTCGTAGTTGGCCATCGTGATCCAGGCGAGAGGATCAACAGAGGATTGCCAATAATCTCCAAATTCTACTTCGCCTTGTGTCATGCGACCCACCATGATTAATCGGCGAGCTTCGATATCCGGCGTTGCGTCAGCAGATTGCATTTCTGCGAAATCGACTGCGCGGTTCAGTGTGATGGAGAGGCCCGCGCAACGCGTGGCCGTCGCCGTGACGGAACCGTCACCAGCATTTGTCTGCCGTGATTCGGAGAGTACGTTCGTTTCGAAATAAAGTGTGGATCCATTGAAGACCATACCTCCCTCCCAGGTGACCGTCGTATCGCCTGGGGCCAGAATTTTTGGCTCCGCTGCGCTGCTGGTATTTCGTAGCGAGGGAACGTTTGCCGGGTCGGGGGCACCCTGAGTCATGCGCATTCTGCCGGGGCCACGAACCCAAAGCTGATTCTCCATTTGGTCCAAAAAGATATTGTCACCTTGGAGCCGCAACTCCTCCAACCAGACCGTCACTTGCCGACCCGCTTTACCGGTCATGGCTAATCGGTACCGATCTTGAGGCTGCGATTCTACCTGCAACTGATCGCCGCGAAATTCCATGGTTGTCTTTTGCTGGCCGCCGGCGTCTCGTTGTTGTTGTTGAATTACGACGTCCCCGGTGACTGTCATTTCGGCAACTTCCGCTCGTTGTTGTCCGCCGCGCATTTGCAGTTCCACCTTATTGCCAACGAATCGCGTGCTGCGATCACTGGATTTCTTCTGCTCCATATCGCTCAGTGTGATTTGTGGTTGCGAGGTGTTGGAACGCCACGTCGATGAGCTTGAGGTTGCCGGCTGCTGAGGCGTACCCGGCGGTCGTCGCCAAGTAAGGGGCGGGTCAGTGAGATCTTGGAGCGGACGGCCCGTGGCGGGCGCTGAGGCAGCGGGCGCTGGGGCAGCGGGTTGGGGTTCTTGAAAGGGGGGGAAAGTGGGGCGTGCTACGGTGTTGCGAACGATGCCCAGCGGTGGACGGCGGACCTGGCTGTTGGCCGGCTGTGGCCAAAAAGCTTCGGCCGTGTTGCAACTACCTATCAATTCGGGCGACTCGATGGTGACCTGTCCTGTGGCGCGAAACATTGCCGGC
Source organism: Planctomycetaceae bacterium (assembly GCA_024232675.1). GTDB lineage: Bacteria > Planctomycetota > Planctomycetia > Pirellulales > Pirellulaceae > CAJQPP01. Next base: position 9,483 of record JAAEPL010000051.1, on the reverse strand, counting down.
TCAAATTGCCATTGGGTCTTGCCACCGCCGAGGTTGGTTTGAGGCACTTCCCAAATCCAAAAATCCATCTGATCGGCTTGGACCAACGTCTCATCCATTTTAAGATTTCCCTGGTCAAGGGTAAGCCATTTTTTGTCGCCATCGGAACGCAATTTCAGTTGTTTTTGCCAACGGCAAACAATTTCGCCCTTTCCTTGCTTGTCTCCTGTGCTTGTCAGCGAGCCGGGTCCCAAAATATCGGCATCGCCCATGCGACCGTCTTCTGTGAAACGGTAGCGAATCTCTTTGGATTCAATGCGCTGACCATCCCGAATCAAAATAACTTTTTCAGAACTCGTGAGTTCCACTTGATTCAAACCCAAGTCGTAGTCAATCGCGTCAGCCAAAAGTTCAGCGCCGCGAGAATGGGAAACGATTCTGGCCGGGTTTTGCGTCGTTCCCGCGGCCCATAACCGTTGCACTTTTAGTTTGCCCGGTTCTTCATTCGGAGTCGCTGTATCAGCCATGACGACATTCAATTTTTCGCAGGTGAGTTGATCGCCAGAATTATCGGCGGGTCTTACTAAAACCTGTTCTTGGAAGGAAACGGTTTTGGTCTGAAAATCGAAGTGCATCGGCCCTTTACTCGTAATCAAAAACGATCCCGAGGTGTTGCCTAACAAATCATTTTTACCCGGCGGCTTGGGTGCGCTGAACTGTGTCTTTTCAGGCGATGTCTCGCGATGAAGATAGAGCTCGTAAAGGCGAGCCAACTCGACCCTTTCGATTCCCGAAAAAGCATTGGAATTGTTTTTTGTGTGAGACTTCGGTCCCATTAAATCGATGGTGAGCTGACTTCCTCTGCCATAGCTTTTACCGAAGCGAAACTCGCAATCACTATCGGTGAAAATTCGTTCGGGTGAAATTTCGACGCCCACAGTAGAAAGGGATATTCCGTCCTCTTTTCCGGGACCACTCGATGGACGGTAAACCTCGACCTTGCCCATCAGTTCTCCATGCTGCAATTCGCCCATGTCGCTGCCTGCAGCCATGGGACGCTCGAATTTCAATCGGGCCACGGGCGCGCGCATGATAACGGGGACCGAATCTTCAGAGACCTTTTTACCTTGCGCTAATTCGGGGCGAATGAACATGGAAAGAGGCTTTAATTCGATGCTGCCGTCTTCCAAGACTTTGTGGTCCTGAAACATGATCTTGGCTTGTGGAGTAGCCAAGATCGTACAGGGTTGACGTTCCCAACCATCCTTAGGGCAATAAGGAAGTAACGCCTCTTTGATCTTATCGGGTTGTTGACCGACGATTCTGGGGTTCGACGGAGGGACAAAGACTCTGGGAGGACCTTCCAGCAGCGGTCCAATGGCGAAGCCGTACAGGCAGTAAACGCCGACGGTTACCGCCAACGCAGTCAGATATCGAGGTATTAGCGTTAAAAATTGCAAATTCGGATTCCGTTCCGGTACTAACGAACCGCTACTGTCCTCGATACTTGCGAACCACATCGGACCATCGATCCTGCGTCTTCAGAATCAACTCGATCAGCTCACGTACGGCACCGAATCCCCCCGGTTTGGTGGTGATCCAATGTGCGGCCTCCCGAACCTCAGTCGCCGCATCAGAGACTGCCACGCCAAGTCCCACGCTGGTGATCAATTGCAGATCCGTCAAGTCATCGCCGACGTAACAGACCTGTTCGGGCGTTAAGTCATGTTCCTTCATGATCTGCTGAGCGATCGGAAGTTTGTCCGAAAATCCTTGTCGTACCAGTTCCACGCCAAGCTCAGCAGCTCGAACTTTTACAATGTGACTGGTACGGGCTGTCAGCAATCCAAATTGCCAACCCACTTGTTGCCACAGCTTGATCCCCATTCCATCACGGGCATGAAACGATTTAATTTCGATGCCTTGGTTGTCAAAGGAGATTCGGCCATCCGTTAGAACGCCATCGACATCACAAAGGATCATCTTAATCGGAGCAATCCGTTGTTCGAGTTTCATGAAAAGCAAGTCCGAGGTGAACGTGACAAAGCAAGCTGATAAAGCCAATTCGCGGTGGACGGATTCTAGAGATACGGGGCGATCGCAGCAACGTGGACGGGTCGCTTCAGCGACAGCTAGCTAATGCGTGCTGGCAAACCAATCCGGAAAACGCGCGGACCAGGATTGGGGATAAGCGGAGGGTCCCAGGGGTGGTCCGTGACCTCAGTTTTGGCTCGCTTTCTCCGCCGGCAGCCAAGCTTTATCCCGCTCAGCCTGTGAGCAAGCAGTCTGCCATCGTAGAGGATTCGTCCCAGAAAATCGGTTGGATCGGTTGGTATCGGGAGGACGATCGACGAGTCCGCGTTGGCGTTAGTCTTCGGAGCTGTTTTTTTCTTCGATGCAGTACAGGAATTTTTCACCGCGAAGGAAGATTTGATTGCCGACGAGTGCCAGCGAAGCATTCACGGTGTCAGCGATGCGGTTGGCTGCCAGTAACCGCGGGGGATCGGCAGCTTCATCATCGACATGCTGAAAAACGATGGTTACGCCTTCTCGGTCGGTGATGTAGATGCGATCAGCGGCTGCGACAGGCGAGGCATAAATGTCACGTAGTCCCTGCAAACGAAAGGGTCCGGAGCGTTCTTCACCCGTTAATGCATCTCGACGTGAGAGAATATTTTGATAGTGCCGCAGATAATACACGGATCCCTGATACAGCAGGGGGGAAGGCACGTAGGGTGTGCGCTCACGGGTGAACCATAAAACGTTATCGGAATCGGTGATATCACCTTCTGCCCCTGCCAATTGAATTGCGAACATGGCACGTTTTTCGTAGCTGCTACCGACGATCACAATGCCATCGGCGGCAACGGGTGTGGCCACGACATTGTTGGAAAGGCCACCACATTCCCAAATGGTCTTTCCGTCGCTCAAATCGTAGGCGCGAACTCGATGGGTTCCAGCCACGATGATCTGAGTTTGACCAGCGTGTTCTGCGACGATGGGAGATGACCACGAGGTGACTTCGGATCGTGGTCGTCGCCAAATTTCTTTGCCGCTTTTAGCGTCAAATGCCGCGATGTAGGAAGCCTCTTCATGATCCCAGTTAACGACCAATATTCCCTGGTGCAGGAGGGGTGATGCGCCTTCGCCGTGCCCATGTTTGGTGTGCATTTTTCCGAGCGTTTTTTTCCATACCAATTGCCCGTCAAAATCGAGGCAGTAAAGACCGTAGGATCCTAAATGCACGTAGAGGTATTGGCCGTCTGTAACCGGCGAGGCCGATGTCAGGCTTGCGGTGTAGTGGGCCCCCTCCAGCGGCAGTTCTTCGTGAACCTGCTTTTTCCAGCGGATGGAACCATCTTCGCGATTAATCGCCAAAACTAGAAATCGGTGTTTTTGGGCCACCGCAAGATTATCGTGAGCGCCCGGTCTGCCACTATATTTTGGTTCTTGTTTTTCGCCGAAGGGTTCGGCAGCGGTTAAAAAAATAAGGTCTTTCCAAACGATCGGAGTGGAATGGCCGCGACCAGGAATTTGTGTTTTCCATTTAATATTTTCCGTCTCGCTCCACACGGTGGGGGGGTCCGCGGTGGGTGCTTCCCCAGTGCCCAGGGGACCGCGCCAGGCGGCCCATGATTGGGTGTCAGGGGTGATTTGCGCCTGAGCTGAGGCGGTCAAAAGCAGGCATATTCCAATGAATAATGGGAAGATTCTCATCTCTTCATTCTACAGATTTGGCGAGGACTTGGTTCACACCAAACCTAGAAAACCTGTTTTCGAGAGTGGTTGTGACGATGGCCCATGGCCTCGGCCAATTTGTCCGCATGCTTTGGAGTGTGTTATTTCACAGCATCCATCTCAAAGCGTTCCTGCAGTGATTCCACATTGGTGTCTTCTTTCCGTAGCGCTTTGATGGCCATGACAACCGTTTCGGCTCCCTCGATGGTGGTGATGCAAGGAATCCCTTGTTGCACTGCGGCAGCCCGGATTTTCCCTTCGTCCGTTCGCGCCCCTTTACCTTTGGGGGTGTTGCAAATCATATCCACGGTTTCATTTTTTAGATGGTCGATCAGATTTGGGTGACCTTCTACTAATTTTTTGACCCGTTCCACGGGAATGCCTTCCGCTTCCAGGCACTTGGCAGTGCCACTGGTGGCAAGGATCTCGAAACCTAGTTCGTTGAGGTCACGAGCAATATTTATAGCGCGTTCTTTCGCTCGATCGGCAACGCTGACAAAGACCCGTCCGGAACTGGGCAGAACGATTCCCGCTGCCAACAGGCTTTTCGCGTAGGCGATGGAAAACCGCGGGCTGCTGCCCATGACTTCGCCAGTGCTGCGCATTTCCGGTCCCAGCGCGATATCAACGCCAATAAATTTACGAAACGGAAATACACTTTCTTTGACGGAAACGGTGCGTGGGATAGGCACTTCTTGCACCCCTTGCTCCGCCAAAGAGGTTCCAACCATGACTTTCGAGGCGATTCCGGCAATGGGCTTGCCGGTTGCTTTAGCCACAAAGGGTACGGTGCGACTGGCTCGTGGATTAACCTCTAAAACATAAACCGCCGGTTTTCCATCCTCGATTTTCACGGCAAATTGAATGTTCATTAGGCCAACTATATTTAGCCGACTGGCCAATGCCAAAGTGGCTTGTTTGATTTCGTCCAAAACGGGTTGCGATAAACTGTAGGTTGGTAGCGCACATGCTGAGTCACCGGAGTGCACTCCGGCTTCCTCAATATGTTGCATGATGCCGGCAATCACGGCATCGCGTCCGTCGGCAATACAATCGACATCGACCTCGATGGCATCTTCTAGGAAACGGTCGATGAGAACGGGTTGGCCTTGCGCTACAATAAAAGCCTCGGTGACGAATCGTTTGAACTGGGTATCGTCATAACAGATTTCCATAGCGCGTCCGCCGAGCACGAAACTGGGGCGAACGAGTGCCGGAAAACCGATTTTGGTTATTACCGAACGCGCTTGCTCCATATTCCGAGCAATGCCCGAGGGAGGTTGTTTCAGATCCAGTTGTTCCATAATGACCTGGAATTTTTCTCGATCTTCCGTGGCCTCAATGGTATCGACGCTGGTGCCTACAATCGGAACGCCGGCGTCAGACAATGCGCGGGCAAGGTTCAACGGAGTCTGGCCGCCAAATTGCACGATCACACCGTCCGGTTGCACGCGGTCACAAATATTCAACACGTCTTCTACCGTGAGCGGTTCGAAGAACAGCATGTCACTGGTGTCGTAATCAGTGCTCACCGTTTCTGGATTGGAATTGACCATTACCGACTCATATCCGAGGTCGGCCATGGCAAAACTGGCGTGGCAACAGCAGTAGTCAAATTCGATACCTTGACCAATCCGGTTGGGGCCACCACCGAGGATCATAATCCGTTTGCGGTCCGGGTTTTTGGCAGGCGTTTCGTTCTCTTCCTCATAGGTCGAGTAATAGTAAGGGGTGTAGGCTTCAAACTCAGCGGCACAGGTATCCACGGCTTTATAAGTGGCGACGACTCCAAGTTCCTTACGGTAATCCCGCACTTTCATTTCGGCTGTGCCGACGAGAGTAGCGATTTGTCGATCCGAGAAACCAAACCTTTTGATGCGTTTCATCATTACGGCATCAATTTTATCTAACGAAGCCAAGCCACGGATTTCGTCTTCGACTTCGATAATTTCGATCAGTTGGTCAAGGAACCAACGGTCAATTCCGGTTAGTTGATGAATTTCCTCCATCGACATGCCACTTTTAATGGCGTACCTCACGTACCAAACACGACGCTCATTGGGCCAAGAGAGCTTGCCTCGAATGGCATCCAGGTCTGGTTGCTCGGGTGTACCCCATAAATCTTTGTGGTCGCAACCGAATCCAAATCGGCCGACCTCCAAACCGCGCAGGGCTTTTTGAAAGGATTCTTTAAACGTCCTTCCGATTGCCATCGTTTCGCCAACGCTTTTCATTTGGGTCATCAATGTGGCATCTGCTTCCGGAAATTTCTCGAACGCAAAGCGAGGAATTTTGGTTACCACATAATCGATGGTAGGCTCAAAACAGGCTTTCGTAACACGCGTAATATCGTTGGGCAATTCCCACAGTCGATAACCCACGGCAAGTTTGGCCGCGATTTTGGCAATTGGAAATCCGGTTGCTTTGGACGCCAAGGCGCTGGAACGACTGACGCGTGGGTTCATTTCGATCACGATCATGCGATCGGTCTTTGGATCGCAGGCAAATTGAATATTCGATCCGCCTGTCTCCACACCGATTTCACGGATCACGGCTAAGCTGGCATCACGCATCCGCTGATACTCTTTGTCAGTCAAGGTTTGCGCCGGTGCCACGGTAATGGAGTCACCGGTGTGCACGCCCATCGGATCAAAATTTTCGATGCTGCAGATGATGACGACATTGTCATCCATGTCGCGCATCACCTCCATTTCGTATTCTTTCCAGCCGATGATCGACTCTTCGACCAACACCTGGCTGGTGGGTGACAGGTCCAGTCCGCGTTGCACCAGCGAATCGAACTCATCACGGTTGTAGGCAATCCCGCCGCCGCTTCCGCCCATAGTAAAGCTGGGGCGCACCACGCAGGGCAAGCCGATCTCTTCGATGACTTGGCGAGCATGTTCGAGGGTGGTTACTGTTTCGCCTCGGCAGACCGAAAGACCGATCTTGTTCATTGCCCGCGAAAACAATTCACGATCTTCGGCTTTGTTAATCACATCGGGTTTCGCCCCGATCATTTCGACACCGTATTTTTCCAGAATCCCGTGTTGCTCCAATTCCATGGAGACGTTTAATCCAGTCTGTCCCCCCAGCGTTGGCAATAATGCGTCCGGTCGTTCTCGCTCAATGATTTTGGCCACGGTTTCCCACGTCAATGGCTCGATGTACGTGCGATCCGCTAACCCGGGATCCGTCATGATGGTGGCCGGGTTAGAATTGACCAGCACGACTTCATAGCCTTCTTCCCGCAATGCTTTGCAGGCCTGAGTTCCTGAATAATCGAATTCGCAGGCCTGTCCAATAACAATAGGTCCCGAACCGATGAGCAGGATTCGTTTGATGTCTTCTCGCTTAGGCACGAATGATTCGTCCTTCTCTCAGGAGGATGTGACGGGTGCAAAATTTCCCAAGCGTAACAACTGCACACCGGTGTGTTCAAGGGTCTAATTAAAACCGTTGCCAGGAGGCCGGTTGCGGATGACTTGAAATCGCAGGAGTTTGGCCAAAGTCGCCATCCGGGCCGCCCGTTCATCCGCTGGAAGGTCGTATTTCTTGGCTGTTTTGCTGAGGTTTGCCAAGGGATTCCGCGATGCCGTCATTTTTGTAGGTGGGAAGACGCGCTGCCGTCGAGATTTCCTATTATGAAAAATAAATACCCACAGGATCCCGGCGTCCCGCAGGAGCAGATTTAAGAACTCTCGCGAACCGGTAATTTCGCCATAATAAAATCGGGAATTAGAATCGCTCGGGGAGGTTCGCCTACGGGAAATCGGCAGCAGGCTAACAAAAAGGTGCCACTGGCTACTTTTTTTCCAGCCCGCGTTACCTCAAATAGATACTCGACTTTGACGCCATCGTTTTGTGAAACTAACAACCAGACTTCCAATTCGTCGTCCACGGAAACGGGTTCGTGGATCTCAACGTCGGCGGATACGCGGGGAAACCCCACCACTCCGCGTTCATCTTCCATGACGATGGAAAGCCCCAAGGATCGCAAAAAACCGTATTCGGTTTCTTCCATCATGCGAACATAACTAGGGAAGTTGGCGAATCCTGATTGGTCGGTATCGCGCCAACGTACTCGGTAACTACGACGGTAATCGACGTCGATGAGGCGTGACCCATCCATGTGGCTTACTTTTTATTCGAGTGATGGTGCAGTGGGGCGAGGTGGTATGTGTTACTAGTCGGATTTTGACACTCGATAGGTCGCGCGGCTACCCTTGGAATCGCGTAAAGCATTGAGTTCCTGCGTCATCTTATCGACCTGCTCGGCTTGTTCGCTCGCCACGTTATTTTTTTCTTGCGGGTCAATTTTTAGATTAAAAAGTTGAAAGGGTTTCGTGTCAGCCGTTCCACGCGGTTTTTGCCGCCCTCCCGAGCCATTCCCGGCAATGAGTTTCCAGTCACCTTTTCGGAACGCCAGCATGCCCGAACCGGACTGGTGAATCACAGGCGCGGGGCGGGTTGCATCGGCACCACGAGCCATCTCTAAAATCGAAAAACTATCTTCCGCTTCTTCGTCTTCGAGAGCATAGCCAGCGACTTGGGCACACGTCGCGTACAGGTCGACTTGGCAAATGGTTTGGTCAGCGGTGCTACCGGCTGTAATTTCGCCGGGCCAACGGAGGAAGAAGGGGACGTGGTGTCCGGCTTCGTAAATATCCGCTTTGGTACCACGCCATGGACCGTTGGCTCGGTGGTTGGCGGCACGATACCCTTGTATTGAATCGTTGTCGGTATGATCGGCTCTGTCGTCGTCGTAGCGATACATGTAGGAGCCATTATCGGAAGTGAACACAACAAGCGTGTTTTCGTCATTAGCCCGATCATTATTTTCGATGGCGGTTAGGATCTGTCCGACGGCGTCATCGACTTGGGCGATAAAGTCACCATATTCGCTTAGCGATGTCTTTCCGCGAAAGGCTTTGCTCGGTTGCGTTGGTTTGTGGGGCGCCGTGAAGGGGACGTACAGAAAATAAGGATCTTTCCCGGGGCCCTGTTGGTTAATAAATCCCACGGCTTCTTCTACCAAACGGTCTAAAACCTGATCGATGACAAAGTCATCCGCACGAGGGCCCTTGCGGATGAAGTGAGGAAACTTGACCGCCGGTTGTTGCTCGGTTGGCAGTGCGGTGAAACGGTCGTTACGAATAAAAACGTAAGGCGCCATATCCAGCGACGCGCTGACGCCGAAATAATAATCGAATCCGTGGTGAATAGGACTGTCCGTTATTACACCTGCAAAATCGATGCCCGGGTCATTTTGCCATTGGGTGGTGTCAGCGTCACTCTTGCTTAACGGCATTTTCATGCCGAGGTGCCATTTTCCCACAGCGCCGGTTCGGTAGCCAGCCTTCTTTAACATGCTGGCGATCGTCGAGCGTTCGGGTTGTATCATGGGCTTGCTATATCCACCGAGCACACCGCGTTTCATGGGTGTCCGCCAACTGTAACGACCCGTCAACAGGCTGTATCGGGTTGGCGTGCAAACCGCGGAAGCCGAGTGGGCGTCTGAAAACGTGACACCTTCTGCTGCCAGACGATCTAGATGGGGCGTGGGAATCCGCGAGTCGGGATTCAAATGTCCGACATCGCCAAATCCCATGTCGTCTGCCAAGATGATTACGATGTTCGGTTTTTCAACAGCCGACAGCGAACATGGAATTGCCAGGAGACAAAGCCAGCTTAGGCAGCCGCAAAAAATAGTAGGAAGGATTTTCATTTCGAAACCTCGTTATCGTGAATCATATGAGCTGCCTG
>JAAEPL010000050.1 GCA_024232675.1 Planctomycetaceae bacterium | reverse complement strand
TGATATTGGAAACCTTCGAGCGAGAAGGACTTGACTTGATCGCCTTGAATGCCGCGATGTACGCGGCGGACAAGAGTGATAAAATCTCAACGTTGCGTGTCAAAATGCGAAATCGCCGAGCGGACCAAGTGATATGGACGCTGGCATCGACGAAAGCGATTGCCGTCGCCGCCAATCCAATTCCAGGGGTTGATATCTTGAGCGGGTTAGCGGTGGACGCGGTCATGATTTCCTCGTTATCCAAGGTCTATGGATTGAACTTCTCGATGGCTCAGGCGCGAGGGTTGGCAAAGGCCATTTCTAAAGCGGCCGGGATTATTGCCTTGGGAGAATTGACCTCGTGGGGTGCTAGTTTCTTCAAGCTGGTGACTGGAACACTGGGAACAGCACTCACCTTGTTACCACAGGGAGCTGCCGCCGGGTACAGTTCGTACATCATTGGTCAGGCTGCCAAACACTATTTCGAACATGGTGGCTCTTGGGGTGCTGAATCAGCGAAGTCGGTGGTCAGTCAAATTCTTGACGAAACAGATAAAGATTCCATCCTCAATCACTTGAAGGACGAAATCCGACGTCGGCTGTCGGTCAATCGACACGCCGAAACAGCATAATTGTTCCGTTGGGGATGCCCTTTAGGACGCTCCGTTCGGGGCGCTGCTGTCGGTGGTAAATTGATAACGTCAAGCCTGTCGGTTGCTTGCCGGCCATTATTTTTGCTCTGAACCCTAGAAGTACGCTCGCAATGAACCAATCCGAACCCCGCTCCATTCTCTTCGTTTGCATGGGCAATATTTGTCGATCGCCGGCGGCGGATGGTCTGTTCTTGGATTACCTTCAAAAGCAACATAAGGATTCCAGAATTCAAATCCACGTCGATTCTGCCGGTACTCACAGTTACCACGTTGGTGAACCTGCGGACGCGCGGATGAGGCAGGCGGCATCACGCCGTGGTTTTAATTTGCAAAGTCGTGCTCGCCAAGTCACCGCCAACGACCTGCAAACCTTTGATTATGTTTTAGCCATGGATCGCGAGAATTTATTAGCAATTCAATCTTTGGGTGGGGAGCTGGAGACCGAGGCATCTGCGGTGACAGGACTGTTTAGCGATTATCTGGATGACAGTTGGCCAACAGATGTTCCCGATCCCTATTACGGCGGCGAGGACGGATTTGAGTATGTTTTGGATATGGTTGAAAAGGCCTGTCCGCAGATTTACGCGGCTTTAACCGCTGTGTAAGTCTGATGCGATAAGAATAGGTAAGAGCAGAAATATCCGTCCGTTTTACCGCCCAAGCTCGCGCGGTCCTTCTCGGCAAAAAATTCCCAAGCCCCTATTAGCGTAAGAACGGAATGGCGTGATGAGTGAAGCTGGTGCTCGAATGGCAGCCGCGGCCTGTCAATTGTTAACAAGGTTGACTGGTGAGACCGTCCAGCCGGTTGCTTTTAGTCAAGTCGGCGGTGGCTGTATCAATGACGCTATTGATTTGGAAACCCAACAACATCGCTATTTTGTAAAATCCAATGCTGCTGCCAATGCCGAGGCGATGTTTCAGGCGGAAGCAGAAGGTCTGGCATTGCTTTCTCAGGGCGCACTCACGGTTCCCAATGTCGTCGTGCATGGGGCGGTAAGTGGGGGACCCGCTGTGTTGGTGTTGGATTGGATTGAGTCGCGAACGCCAGCCGCGAATTTTTCGGAAGAATTGGGTCGTGGATTAGCTGAATTACATACCAACGTCGTATCGGATGAATGCGGATTGGTGACAGACAATTTCCTCGGGACATCCGTACAAAAAAATGAACAGGGAATGGATTGGCTGGAATTTTGGAAACGAAACCGTTTGGGGTACCAACTTGATTTGGCTTTTCGGGATGGGCGAATTGCCGTGGAGTGGCGGGTGAGGTGTGAGCGGTTTCTAGACCGTCTCGACGGCCTGCTGGGTTCCCAATGTGAGCCTTTCTCCTTGTTGCATGGCGACTTGTGGAATGGAAACTATATGGTCGGAGATGCCGGTCAGCCAGTGTTGATTGACCCCGCTGTTTATTTTGGGCCGGCGGAAGCTGATTTCGGCATCATCGCTCTTTTTGGTGGATTTGAGCAACGTTTTTTTGATGCTTATCGTGAGTTGCGACCGTGCCGGGATGGGTTTTCAGAACGCGTGGAAGTCTACAAACTGTATCATCTGTTAAATCACCTGAACCTGTTCGGTGCGAGTTATCTCTCACCCAGTCTTTCGATCATTCAGCAATTCTCATGAAAACATTTTTCTTTCTGTGGGGTGCCACCTTCATTGGATGGATGGCCTCCGGTTGCCCGGCTCCGATCATGCCTCAAGAAAGTTTGGGTCCATCCGCCCCAACACCAAATTCAGAAAACGCAAAGGAGCATTCGCTAGATGCAGGCGGGGTGATCCGCTTCGCGACTTACAACGTAGCGCTGAATCGAAAAAAAGCGGGTGATTTGATTGCTGAATTGAAAGACGAGAAGGCGTCAAAAATTTCAAAAATCGCTCAGGTTATTCAGGTCATCGAACCGGATGTTATTCTGTTGAACGAAGTCGATTATGACGAGCACGGGCAGGCGATCAAATTACTCCAACAAAATTATCTCGGCGTCAGTCAGGGGCATACAGGAAATCGCACACCCGCCATCACCTATCCCCATGTTTATCTAGGGCCCGTGAATACGGGTTTGGAATCCCCTTGTGATTTGAACCAGGATGGCAAAATTGCCTTGCCCGATGATGGGTACGGTTATGGTGCTTTCCCCGGCCAATATGGGATGGTATTGCTGTCAAAATATCCTATTGAAAAAGAGCAAGTGCGAACCTTTCAGAACTTTCTCTGGCGGGATATGCCAGATGCTAAAAGGCCCAGGAACAAAGATGGAAGTCTTTTTTATCCGCAGGAAAGTTTCGCCAAGCTGCGTCTTGCTTCAAAAAGTGTTTGGGATGTTCCCATTACCATTCATGGGCAGACGGTGCATCTGATTTGTGCTCATCCCACACCTCCGGTATTTGATGGAGCCGAGGATCGAAATGGGTGTCGCAATCACGATGAAATCAGAATGGTCGTCGATTATGCAGCCGGGAATGCAGATTACATTTACGATGACAAAGGAGTGCGCGGTGGGTTAGCGGCCAACAGCCGCTTCGTGATCGTGGGCGATATGAATGCCGATCCGTTCGATGGCGATAGCTTGGAAGGGGCAGCCCAGTGGCTGACGGAATCGGCAGCGATCAACCACACAAAAGTGCCATCCAGCAGGGGCGCAACCCATGCGGCCAGTAGGAGCGGTGAAAAGAATCAGACCCAGCGTGGTGATCCTGCTCACGATACGGGAGATTTCAATGATCAATTCTCGGGCAACTTGCGCGTGGATTACTGTCTGCCTTCGCGTCAGTTGCGGATCGTCGATGCCGGTGTTTTTTGGCCACATTTACAGGAAAGCTGGTACGAGCTTAATCAGGCGTCCGACCATCATCTGGTCTGGGTCGATGTGGAATTTCCGTGAGCAAGGATTGGATTTTGAGAGGAAGCTGGCAGAAGAGTTTACCGAAAGTCTCGAGAGCGAGTTTTCAGGTCTTCACTTTCGCCCAATCGTTCGGCCAAATCCTCCAGTCGGTTTACAATCACATGAGTGACGCCGCTACGTCGTTCCAATTTGCCATGGGCAATCCAGGCGGGGCGCGTGCGTACGATTTGATAATAGCGTTCCCAAATAGACGGTTTGATAATCAAGTTAAGGGGCCCGGTTTCGTCCTCCAGGGTCACAAAAGTGATGCCTTTGGCGGTAGCAGGGCGCTGTCTTAAAATGACCAAACCAGCGACTCTTAAATGCCGCTCGTTAGGCTTGATATCCAACTCTTCTGCTGTGCTGACTCGAAGCTGAGTCAGTTGCTTTCGGTAGAAGGAGATAGGGTGAGCTCTCAAGGAAAGGCCAGTGGTGCGATAATCGGCGAAGACCTCATCTTGTTCTGCCAAGGCAGGTAGTAAAGCGTCTTCATCATCGTCGGCATGTAGGTCGTCGAAGAGAGGTTGATGTTGGGGTGTCTTTTCTTGCCCCATCGCTTGCCACAAAGCGACTCGTCGATCTTGTTTTAAGGAGGTTAACGCAGCGGCTCGGCTGAGTTGCTCAAGGGTTGCCTGCCCCAATCGCGTCCGCCGCCCAAAGTCGGCCATGGACTGGAAGGGGCCGTGCTTGCGGGCCTCCATGATGCGTGCGGCCGCTGAGGTACGTAAACCGTTGATCTGTCTCATGCCCAAGCGTATCGCGGGTTGCGGTAAAGGCGAAGCGTGAGGATGGCTCGGTGACGAAGAGGGGAGCGTGGGTGTCGCGGTAGATTTCCAAGCCAGTGTATTGTCCCAATCGCTGTAGTTTACATCCACAGGCAGTACTTCAACTCCGTGTCGCTGCACGTCAGCGATCAGTTGAGCAGGTGCATAAAAACCCATGGGTTGAGCGTTCAATAACGACGCTGTGAAGGCGGCCGGGTAATAGTGCTTTAACCAACAAGAGATGTAAACCAGTTTCGCAAAGCTGGCGGCGTGTGATTCGGGGAAGCCGTATTCACCAAAACCGCGGATCTGTCGAAAAACCTGCTCGGCGAACTCCCCGTCCAGTCCTTGGGCCCGCATGCCACGCATCAGTTTTTCTCGAAAGACCTCGATCACACCAGACTTTCGCCAAGCGCCCATGGCGCGTCGTAACTGATCGGCTTCCCCGGGCGTGAAACCGGCCGCCACGACTGCCAATTTCATCGCTTGCTCTTGGAAAATGGGGACTCCCAGTGTGCGATGTAAAACCGCCTTGATTTGTTCATTGGGGTAAATCGCTTGTTCTTCTCCGTTTCTTCGGCGCAGATAAGGGTGCACCATGTTGCCTTGGATAGGTCCCGGCCTGACGATGGCAACTTCAATGACAAGGTCATACCAGCAGCGCGGCTTCAAGCGTGGCAGCATGGACATTTGACCACGGCTTTCAATTTGGAATACGCCGACTGTATCGGCCGCGCAAATCATGTCGTAGACAAGGGGATCTTCCCGCGGCACAGTCGCCAACGTCAGCGGATCGCCGCCCCAATGTTCCTGCACCATGTGAAAACATTTGCGAATCGCCGTGAGCATACCCAAGCACAAACAATCAACCTTTAACAATCCTAGCTCTTCCAGATCTTCCTTGTCCCACTGAATGACCGTGCGATCTTCCATGGCCGCATTTTCAATGGGCACCAGTTCATCCAGGCGTCCTTGCGTGATGACCATTCCCCCCACGTGCTGAGAGAGATGCCGGGGAAATCCCACAAGTTCATTGACCAAGTGGATTAGCCGTAAACCGATTTTCGAATGAGGGTCGATACCTACTGTTTGGCAGCGAGTTGTTAAATCATCAGAGTCCTGACGCCCGTCCACCTGTTTGGCCAACGCATCCACACGATCCAGCGATAAACCCAGTGCTTTTCCGACATCGCGAATCGCACTGCGAGTACGGTAGGTGACCACTGTGGCAGCTAAGCCTGCGCGATCGCGTCCGTATTTTTTGTAGAGATATTGCAGTACCTCTTCACGCCGTTCATGTTCGAAATCGATATCAATATCGGGAGCTTCGTCTCTTTCCTTACTGATGAAACGCTCGAATAAAAGATCAGTCGTGCCGGGGTCAACCGCAGTAACTTCCAAACAGTAGCAGACGGCGGAGTTGGCAGCGGAGCCACGACCTTGGCAAAGAATCTTGCGGCTTCGTGCGAACTTCACTAAATCATGCACGGTTAAAAAATAGGCTTCGTATTTCAAATCCTTGATCAATTTTAGCTCGTGTTCGATCTGCTTCTGCACTTTGCTGGGGACGCCATTAGGGTATCGTTTGTGAGACCCAGCAACGGTTAAACGTTTCAGGTATTGGATGGGCGATTCCCCCACTGGTGCTAATTCCAGAGGGTATTCGTAACGCAATTGATCCATTTGGAAATGACAGCGATCGGCAATTTCCAGTGTTCTTTGGATGGCACCCGGGCAGGCCCTGAATTGATCGATGCGGGCTTTCGGGGATTGCAGGTGTCGCCCGGCATTGGGTAGCAATAAATCGCCCGCCTGTTCCACAGTGGTGTGGTGTTTGGTAGCCGTTAATACATCATGCAACGGCATGCGAGCGGGCGAGTGATACAGCACGTCACCTGTCGCCACCAAAGGGATACTGGTGTGGGCGGACAGCTTGCTTAGCTCGTCGACTCGCCAAGCATCGTCGCTGCCTTGGTAAAGCTCTGCTAGAAGGTAACAGCGGTCGCCGAATATATCGGCGTATTGTTGCAGGCGTCGCTGGTCGACCCGTTTTTGCTTCCCTTTGATTTGATACCACTCGTAGCTGACATGGTCATCCTGCAAGTGATTCATGGGCAGGCGATCCCCTGGCAGGTGAGGGATCACACCGGCTATTAACCCGGCAGAGAATTCGGCAATATCTTCCAGCTTTAACCAGCATTCTCCTTTGGGAGCCCGCCGTCGACCTTGGGTTAGTAAACGTGAGAGGCCAGCATACGAGCGACGATCGGTAGCCCACAAAACCAATGGCGGTGCGTCACCAGGAATGATTTCAGAACCAATGATCAGCTTGAGGTTCTTGGTCCGTGCGGCAGCGTAGGCCCGCACGACACCTGCCAGAGTATTCTCGTCGGTGATGGCTAATGCAGAGTAGCCCAATTCCACCGCTTGCTCGACCAGTTCGTCAGCATGCGAACCGCCAGAAAGGAAAGAGTAGTTGGTTTTGCAATGTAGTTCGGCATATCCCGCAACAGGACAGGCACGCTGTTTTTGTATGTTCTCAGACGGGGGGGGAGTGCGGTGCATGGTTAAAACTCTCCATGTAAATACCAACGACGATTTTGTAAGTTTCGAAAGACCCACAGCCAGCGAGTGTGGTCTGTCTCGATTCGCCAGTAATCGCGACGAACGGTAGGGCCACGCCACCAGGCGGTTTCGATGCGTTCCGGGCCCCAGCGACGTGTTACGCTTAGGCGTTGGTTGTCATGAACAAACATGGCAGGGATGCTGGGGGCTTGGTGTTGGCTGCCGTCCAGTGCCACGGCTGTCATCTCAAGCGGTTGGGTGTGCAGGACCAGCGGGCGTTGTAAGGGAGAGATGGCGGTGCCGTTTCTAGAGGGACGCAAGTGGCGTTTGGAAGGCCGACCGGATTGACCGACCAACGGCTCAAAGCGAAATTGATCTTCGGGTTGATTACCGCTTTTTAGCTTGGGACGCAGCACCTGCTCAGCACCTAAGCGGCTGCTGAGGCGGTTGATTAAATGCGCTAGGGCTTGTTTATCCAAGCGTGGGTTTTCATCGAACAACCGCCTTTGCCTTTCCACCAGCAGCACGCAATTACTGACAGAGACACCGATTTCTTGAACCTGAATATTTTTCGGTCGGTGATTGCGTTTTTTTTGTGTGCCACCTTTCGCGCAAAATAACGCTTCCATTTGCATCTCTACTAAAGGCATCAGTTGCTCCAGTTCAGAGGTGGGTTGGAAGAGTTTGATCGTTAAAGGGTCGTGCGGCCTGCCGGGTTGTTTCTCGGTCTGTGATCGATGACTTATCGGTTTGACTGTTGGGTCAGCCGGAGGTGAGGAAACGGAATGAATCGCGGAGGATTCCAGGGGCCCATATAAACGGAACTGCCACACCAGTCCGCCTCGTCCGGCGGCTTTCATCTGGCGACACAATTTTCCGGCCAACCGTGACATAACGACTTGGATGGTGGCTCGGTCAGTGAGTGGGTACTCCAAGAATTCATCCGCTTCGTAATCGGGGGGCGCGTGAACGGCCTCAATGATCTCTTCCGTAATCCCATCTGCCTGATCGAGTCGTTTGGTAACCTCATCGCCAAAGCGACTGCGTAGACCGACCCGTGGTAAATGACGTATCTGGGCAATCGTCGTAATGCCTAACTGCTGCAGTGTCTCGAGAGTTTTTTGGGAAAGTCGCAAAGCTTGAATGGGTAACTGATCAAAGAGTTTCTGGTTTCCCGTAGCGGAGTTCTTTATCGGCGGTTCTGCTGTTCTTTCAGGACTGGGGGATGTGCTTTCTTGGAAGCGAACCAGCCCCCAAGCTTGACCGATCGTGGTTGCCGCAGCTGTGGCCACCAAATACCCCCGCGTTTTGAAGTGCTCGTGGATCTGAGAACGTAAACCATCCTCACCACCGAACAGGTGGGTTAAGCCGTTAATATCCATGAACAGACTGCTCGGCCGATCGGCCTTTTCTAAGCCGATGACAGGACTGAAGATTTGGCAATCTAAAGCCAATTGTTGGAGGGCCCGTAAATCCTCTTGTGGTTGGTGCTCGAACACATGGTATTGCTGGAATTGGCGACTACGACCGACCAGTGATTTCGCTTCTGATAACGGCATGCCAGTCTGAGCTCCACTGAGTTGGGCTGCCGGCGAAACAGCTTGCACCATTTGTCCACGGCCAGGTTGATTTCGATAGAGTACGATCTGTGTCTTTCTAAGCGCGTTGTCGGCGGCCACCAGTCTTTGGATGGGCCAATTGGGAAGCCAGACGCAGAGAATGCGACGTGTTTTTTTTGGGTTCGGGATCGGCGATTTGCTCATGGTTATGAAGGACTGTTCGTAATGTTCCAGTGGTGAAGTCAATTTGCAGAGTGAGGGGTCGTGCGGGAGGGTGACCGTTGCGAATGCGTTGCAGACGCACACTAAGAAGACGGTCAAATCGCTCGCCAGCGGCCGCGTGGGATGGGGAGAGAGGGGCGGAGGTTTGCGAGGGCTTGTTGACGCAGCCTTGCATTTCAAACTGCACTTCGGACCAACCGGGGATTCCCTTTACACTGGTCGGGCGTATGAACAAACCCATCGCGCCGCTTTGCTCAGCGGATAACTGGAAACGTCTCATCCAGCGTTCGTTGACGTGTCCCAGTGGACCCCATACAGCCGCTACTGAAGGACAACGTAGAGATTGATCAATGGCCCAAAGCAGCGAGTTGGAGAGTCGATTTCGCGTCTTCAAAGGTTTCGATACCGAGGTTCGCAACGGGGAGCGATGAGAGGCTGCAGAGTGACAATCAGGTAGTCGCTTTTCCGGCTGGGGGAGCTCCCGAGATGGCTTGCGGGAAAGCGGAGCATTGTCTCGCAAGACGATGACGTTTTCTAATTGGATTCCCCACGCCGCGGCGGCGACAGGATGAAGACGATAGTCCGGATCAATAATGACCAAGGCTCCCCCTTCATGGCAGGCCTCACGCGCGGCCAATAAGGACAGCAACTCTGCACCGCAGCCAGAGGTCGGAGTCAGCCATTCGGTGATCGTACCAGTCACCAATCCTCGGTCCGGTAGCAATTTATCCAGATCCGCACTGCCCGTCGAAAAAGTTTTGGCACCTACGGCTCGACCCGCCTTTTCCAGCTTGCGAATCTGATGGCGCAGAGAATCAACAATCGGTTGGTTATGAAGTGACTGAGTGCTTGAAAAAGCGTTCCGTGCCGTACCCATGGTCTGTCCGTGACAAGGTTTGTGTGAAGGCAGCAAAATCCTGTCCCTGTATCCTGATGAGTGCTCGGACAAGTGCGGTCACTCTCCGAAAATATAAAAACTGTACGTTTGTACAGTTATCGGGCGATTGCTAGCGAAATGCAAGAAAAACCGGAAAAACGCCGGTTTTTACGACCAAGCAGGGTGGGTCGTTTGAGGGATAACTTGTTGGGAAATAAAAGCCGGGCGTTTTAAGCGAGTGTTTGCCCCGCGAGAGAACTTGTATCTCCCGTCAATCAGACGTTGCGCGGAGGCAGCATGGGACCCTCGTTGAGCTCTTGGAAAGGGACAAATCTAGAAAAGAGCCCGTTCCTCGTCGCAACCGTATCTGCCGAGATTAAAAAGTCTCGGGGTAGATCACAATTTCAATGCGGCGATTTGCTGGGTTCCCTTTTGGGTACCGTAATCGGTTGCTACCCATGGCCATCGTGAAGACTTGGGCGTTCGGTAATCCCGACCTCACCAATAAATCAAATACAGCCAATGATTGAGTAGCCGTTAACTGATGATGACTGGTGGTCGCGGGTTCAATCGGAGTGCCATCCCAGTGCGCTTCGACGCCCACGACTTGCCTTGGGAATTGTTGTCGAATTGTATTGGCTAATTGGGTGATGGTACCGGCATCGTTGGTGTTGAGTTGGTACGTTCCGCTCACAAACAGGCGATCGGTCGGGCCTTCAATTCGAATGACATCGCCGTCCATCCATGTTTTGAAGCCGGGTAACTGAACCGCCTGCAATTTATTCATCAAGCCGTTGTTGGCGCGTATGGTAGCGCCTGCAAACTGCGTCGAAGCGTTATTGGCTGAAAGGCCGGGAATCGTAGGCACATTACCCGCGGTGTTACTTCCCGCATTTTGGTAACCGGCATTTTGGTAGTTGGTTCCGCCAGATTGAAAGCCATTGTTGGCGATCTGAGTTTGATTAGGAGTTTGCTGGATTTGAGTCCGTGCTTGTTGTAACTGAACCATTTGGTCGCTGAGTTGTTGTTTCAGCTGATCATTGTAGCTGTTCGATATTTGCAAACGTTGCTGCAACGCGGCGACTTGAGCGTTCAGGTTCTGATTATCGGAATCGAATTGCTGAAGCTTATAATTCAAAGATCCCATCTCCGCAGCCAGCTGCTGAGTATTTTGCTGGGCCGCTCCGCCACTCGGCGAAAATAAACTGGGATTGGCCGCATAGGCTGGATTGCTATTCGGCTGAGCCCCAAACATGGATTGTTGAGGCGTGTTCGTGGCGCAACCGGCCATCATCAATAGCGCGGCAAGCAGTGTAAAAATGAGGCGATACATGTTAGGTCGCTACGTTCAGGGATAGGTCCCGAGAGGGCAGATGCCCGGCGGTTGGGATGGTAGCAACGCCAAAATCAACCGTAAAGAGCAACCCGATACTTAGCCGTTTGATATCGGCAGCGTGCCGTCGGTTACCGATGTTTCGAGCCAATTCGTGTAAACAGGGTAGTTTCCGTAGAATCGGCGAATGTAATGGCGGCCTCGCGATTCTCGATTGTGTCTTTCGAAACCCCAGTATTGCATGACCCGATCAGTGATTCGTCGGCTAATTACTTGGCACAAAACAGCGTCAGCTTGTTTGATGCGGGCAATTTCCATAAAGGTTTTGAAGGCTGCACGCATAGTAGCTAGCGTCGTACCCAGTTCGGAGACAGCATATTTGGCGACCAAGTAATTGGGATGCCGCGTCGGTTGATTGTAATAAACCTGTACGCGATTCCGTTTGATGCGTTTATGACTGTAGCCGCCGATCCATAAGGCTTCTGTCACAGAGATGAGTTTGGGAAAAGGGCGAATTTGAATGCAATCCAAGGCGCCTTGCTGGGCAACAATCACGCCGTACGGCTTTTCCGCTAACAATGAGGTAGCCTGGCTGATATCTCGAATCGTATGAAATAGTTTTCCCATGGTAGTTTTTCGGTAGAGCTAGGACTTATTTTCTTAACATCTATTTTGTGAATTGGGCCTGGAGTAAACGCCAGCCACCAAGCATTAGGCCCATCAATCCGAGGCAAACAAGGATCACGACCAAGAGAAAAGTACCGCCAATTTCAAACACGCCCTTGGCTGCCCATTCATTCCAAACGAAATTCCAACCAATCAAAACAATCATTGCTGCCAAGCAAAGATAAGGTCCAAAGGCGAGTCGATTTTCTCGCTTGAAAACAACCTGGGCCACAGCGACAAGGATGGATGTGAAGGGTGCGAGAACGAAAGTCAAAAGGGCGGCTTGCCATCCTAGGAAAGCGCCGATCATCGTCATCAGGGTGACATCTCCCAAGCCCATGGCCTCCTCACCGAGCGCCTGACTGGCGATGATGCGGACGGCCCAGACGACGCCTCCCCCCATGGCCAAACCCAGCAAAGAATCAAACAGAGCTGACCAACGTTCCCCGCCCAGCCAATAAACCACCCCACACAAGCACATGAGCGTTATTGTGATGCCGGCAAATACTTTGGTCTGCGAGAATATTTGCCGAGTTTGAATACGCCCAACGGCGGCCGTGGTGCGGCGTCTGGGGCGTAGGATACTAGCCACTAAGAATTGTAATCCACGAACTAAACCGAATCGCAGCGTGAGCGTTTTCGGTAGCAACATAAAGAACCAAAATGCCAGTATGGTCAGTGCAACCAAAATACCCTCGGGGCCTTCATGCCAAAAAGATGGAGCATCTGGCGACCAGTAAGAGAGTGAACCGATGCGGTTGGCCAAGAGTTCAGGTTCAATAAATGGCAGACGCAACGTTGGCGATATGACATGGCCCAGCAACGCAATTATGGTGCCAGGTACCGTTACCCAATCAGGAATTATTTGCTCATCAAAATCGATAAACGTGGCCACAATCATCAGAGCGATTAAGCTGCTGTGAAATAGAAACCAGCCAAAATTCCAACGCGGTGTCATAGCAATTTGCTCTGCGACTATGCGGACATCGCTGCCACCATACAACCCTCCCTGCATATTCCACTGCCAAAACCAGAGCAGGCCCAGTCCCACGCATAATTCAATGAACAGGGGGCGAATCCAAAATCCCTTGCCGAAAACATCGGATTCTCGCCGCAAAAAGAGCCAACCTAATACGGGAATACGGTCGCGAAAGGTTCTGGGACGCTGAGCACTCGGTGGCGGTGACCAAGGACTGATGTTCCGATTAACAAAGAAGGCCAAGCGATAGATGCAGAGGTTGATCAAGGCGCCCAAGCAGGTACCAATGATGAACAGGATGAGCCAGCGCAGCATCTCGGGTAAAGACTGCAAAAACATGCGCCAGCTTTCGAAGAGTGTCGTGGGGCGGGATGGCAGTAGTTGGGGGTGCTGAGTGTGACGCTCCCCTGAATTATTTATCGACGCCTGCCCACCACTGCGTAATCAGTTCCACGGCATCTTCATGATTCACGACCTCCGTGTTGAGCGTGTAATCAGCACATTCGGAATAAACGGCCTGCCGATCACGCAATAAGGTCTCGATCTCCTGCCGCGGATCGAGTTCAGTGAGGGCAGGGCGGGGCGTTTCCAGTTCACTGGCTAATATTCTTGCAGCCAGGCAATCCGCAGAAGCGGTTAACCAAACGCAGCGACCGACGCCTCGCATGAGCTTGCGAGTCTGTTCTGAAAGGACCGCACCACCACCTAACGAAACGACGGCGCGTTCGTTTTGTGGCAAAGCGTTCAGAGCGTTCGCAATCACTTGTTGCTCAATTTTACGGAATCCCGATTCGCCCTCTTGGGAGAAAATTTCCGGGATGGAGCGTTGGGTGGCAGAGGTGATTTTTGCATCGGAATCAAACCAATCGCACTGCCACCGCTGGGCGAGTAAACGACCAAGGGTGGTTTTGCCAGTGGCACGAAAGCCGATCAGAAAAAGCAGCTGGTTCATGGGTGGCTCTCCAGACCGTGTGGGGCCAGCATATTCCGATTTCCCCCCCGTCTTGGCGGGTGGAGATTCCGCTTATGAGCGAGCGAGGGGAGATCGTTCATGCGAGCAACTGCCTACTTAATATTTCGTCGGTATACGTGCTGCCCGTGCTGCCGAAGTTCGAGCGTGAGCCACGATTGGCGAGGCAATGCTGGGGAAGGCGATTTAGTATTTAGCGGCACTGATCGATTTCTTGATGACGTTGCGAATCAAATCGAGATCTGTGTCTTTACCGGTAAACAACTTGAACTGTTGGTGAGCCTGTCGCGCAAACATATCTACGCCGGTGATCGTAATACACCCGGCCGCTCGCGCGTGTTTGATAAACAAAGTTTGTTCCGGGTTGTAAACGGTGTCAAACACGATGGCACGCTTGGCAAACCATTTGGCTTCCATCGGCGATTCGTCAAGGTTGGGATGCATCCCCACTGGAGTGGCATTAATGAGCACATCGTATTCGGCATTGGCGCGGCCTGCCCAATCTGTCGTTTTGCATTGCAATGCAGTGGCCAAAGCCTCACCTTTGCGGTAGTCACGCGTGCAAATTGAAACCTTCGCTCCTTCGCGATGGAGACCAAATCCAATCGTTCTGGCGACGCCACCAGCACCTAGAATCAAGACGCGTAATCCGTCAAAAGATGGGGTTTCCCTGTTTTCCGCCAAGGCCTCACGCAAACTAGCCAACGCCGCGGCGCAATCGGTATTGAAGCCCATCGTTCCTTGACCTCGAAAGACCACGGTGTTGGCTGCTTTAATTCCAGCGGATAGATCGTCTAATGCACTGACATGTTTCAAGATAGCCTGTTTGTGTGGGAGGGTGACGCTCAAGCCAACCAAATCCAACTCGAGAGCATGCTGCATGAACTCGTCCAGATACTCCGAGGGGACGCGGAACGGCAGGTACAACATATCCAAGGCCTCTTTGGCCAAACAGGCATTATGAATCTGAGGACTCAGACTATGTGCGACAGGGTCAGCGATCACGCCGAGGATCTTGGTATTTTGAGTCAGTTTTTCGTAGTTGTAATCTCGGATCAGCTGCTCTTGGGTCAGTTGACCTGGAGCCATGATCCGCTCAGTGTTAAACGTGGCGTAGGTAAACGGAGCGCCAAATTTTCCGCATAGGACTCGCGAGGGTAATCCCATATCACCCATGCAGAAAGCCACGGTGGGAAATTTCTTGTTTTTGCAGAGTCGCAAGACACGAATGTTATCAATCGGATTGTTGGCCATCGTGGCAATTTTGATGATGTCGGGATCTAAGCGACACATCATCTCGTAAATCGAGTCTAAGTCGTGAGGCGTTTCATGAAAATTGTGGTAGCTGACAATCCGCTTCGTGTCACCATAGCGGGGGATTTTTCCCGCGATATCCGATTCCAGATCGATGTAATCGGCTCCGTTGGCAATCGCCGTACGCAACAGTACCAAGCGATCCTCTTCGCTGCGCATCCATTTGCCGCGTTCGTGCGGTCGGCGACAAGTGGCAATCACGGGGCAGTGACGCTCCGCCAACAGACGGCGTAGATTCACCGAACGGCGGATGTAGTCAAGACGCAGCTCGACCAACTCCGTGCCTGTTTCAGCCAGGTGTTTGTGTTCTGCCATCATCATGCGATGGCGACCGCGACCAATGCTAACGCAAATCATAAAGCAAACAGTAAGACCGGGAGCAATGGAAAATAATAGGATGAGGGAACATCGGAGGTTATTCCATTCTGGACAGAATTTTCAAAAGTTCAAATGCGTTTGAACCGCTTATCGAGCTCTTCTCGGGAAAAAACCAGTGCGGTAGGCCGTCCGTGCGGGCAATGGTGGGCATCTTGGCACAATTTCCGGTTTTCGAGCAATTCTGTGACCTCCGAGTCAGACAGGGGATCTCCGGCTTTTATAGCCGCCTTGCACGAGATCATGTGCAGTAGTTCGTCCAAGAGGTCCCGGGCATCAAGGCGTTGGGTCTCGTCAAGCAGGATATCGACGATCCCTCTCAGCATCTCCGAGGGGTTGTGGTTGGTAAGCATGGCCGGGTAAGCACTAACCAGCACAGTGTCCCCCCCGAACTCATCGACTTGAATGCCGATTTGCCCGAGTAATTCTCGTGATTGCAATACGCGTGCTGCTTCGGCAGGCGCGAGCGGGACGGGCTCTGGTACCAATAACTGCTGCGACTCGAGTTTGCCGGCCAAGATTTTTTCCCGCAACTGTTCATAGATAACGCGTTCGTGCAGCGCATGCTGGTCAACGATCACCAGCCCTTCTTCCGTTTC
>JAAEPL010000049.1 GCA_024232675.1 Planctomycetaceae bacterium | reverse complement strand
TTGGTCCGTAGGCTCTTGCAACGCCAACATCGTGTCGGCTGCCAGTGCTCTTAAAGGCGTCAACCACAATACGCGAATCGGTTCGGCGGTGTTGCGGTTGCTCCGCCTAGCAGATGAAACGGCGGACGTTTCCCGGGTGACGGGATGCTGCTCTTGGGCGTTCCAGCGAGCCAGGGCGCCCAGCCAAACAGCGAGTGTTTTTCCCGTGCCCGTTGGACTGTGCAACAATCCACTTTTTCCCTCCATCATTGCCTTCCAAACGGCACGTTGAAACGGAAAAGGCTTGCGCTCCTTCTCTTTCATCCAATCGCTTACCAATTTGAGAGACATAATCTAATTTCGAAAAATGAATTTTTCAGCAAGGGTTTACTCGGCCAGCACAGCGAGGACGGCATCCTGCCGTCATGCTTCGATCAGTTCCAAAATGGTTGACAGTTGGTCCGCATCAGTGATGACTTTATCATGCCTCCAGCGACTGATTCGCGGAAAACGTACTGCCACACCGCTTTTGTGACGGGTTGATTTTTGAATGTTCTCAAAAGCCAACTCAAATACCAATTCCGGCGTCACGCTCCGCACGGGTCCGAATCGTTCGGTGGTGTTTTTACGGATAAAGGCATCCACCTTGCGGATTTCCTTGTCCGTGAGTCCGGAATAAGCCTTGGCAAAGGGGACTAGCTCCCCGGCATTCCAGACAGCAAAGGTGTAATCGGAGTACAAGCTGGCACGTCGTCCATGTCCCCGTTGTGCATAGATTAATACCGCGTCGACCGTATACGGATCGACTTTCCATTTCCACCAATCCCCCGTGGGGCGTCCAACTTGATAGGTCGAATCGCGACGTTTCAACATCAAGCCCTCAGCGCGCATCGGCTTGCTCTGTTCTCTTTGCAACGTTGCAGATTCCCAGTTGTCAGCTTCGACGCGGGGAGGAATTCGCAGGGACGAGTTCCCAAGGGTCTGCAATAGTTGTTTCAAAACGAGTTGTCTGGCGGTGAGAGTTTCTTTCCGCAGGTCATTGCTTTGCCACTCCAGTAGATCAAACCCCAGCAAGACCACAGGGACCTCGGTGAGTAATTTTTTGCCCACCTTTTTTCGACCCAATCGCCGTTGTAACTGGTGGAACGGTAGTGGGCGAGAGCTTTCAAAATCCCAAGCCAGAAGTTCCCCATCCAACACCGTGCCATTGGGTAGGTCAGCCGCAGCGGCGGCGACATCGGGGAATTGCTCGGTAACGAGCTCCTCTCCCCGAGACCAAATGAATGTCTGGTCTTCTCTGCGAATGACTTGAGCCCGAATTCCATCCCATTTCCACTCGAGTGACCAGTCGCCAAAATCTCCGAGTTGAGAGGGATGATCTTTGTGTGGATTGGCCAGAAAAAAAGGATAGGGTTTGCTGATCTCCGCCTCACCATCATCTTCACCGGTTAAGCGTGAATAAAAAGATGCACTGGGTTCCCAATCCCCCATGAGGCGGTGAGCAATCGTCGCCACATCAATCTCGAATTGCTCACCGATGGCACGTGTAACCAACCGTTTGGAGACACCGACCCGAAATCCACCGGTCATCAATTTGCCTAGCACAAATCGTTGGGGTTGATCGAACCTGCTCCACAGGTTCAGCACCACCTTGCGTTTTTCAGGGTCGCTCATGGACTGCATGGGCAACAGGTGATTCTGGATTAAGTCGGCCAGAGGTAATGGTTCGGGCGCGGCAGCCGGCGGCAGGATCAATGAAATGGTTTCTGCTAAATCACCCACACGTTGGTAACACTCTTCAAACATCCATGCTGATAAATCGACTTGCTCGGTAGCCCATGACGCCAACATGCGAACTCCGACCAGCCGCTTTAGTCGACGGCCGACCAGAAAGTGAATGGCCCAAATCGCATCATCCGGCGAAGCCAATCGTAAGTACTCGCGCAGCGCGGCGACCTTTTCATTGGTTTTCGTGGTAGAGTCGAGTTGCCAATAAAGGTTGGAAAATTCAATCATGCAGGCTCCTCCACCGAGGATGTGGTTTCGCCGTCTAATGATTCCCCTGTGAATTCCGTCTCCAAGACCTTGGCGTGCATGCCTTGTTCTTGCAAATGTCGGACGACGATGTCACTGTAACCGTGGGTTACCCAAATGGATTCGGCTTCGGTCTCTGCGATGGTTTGCAACAGGCTATTCCAGTCGACGTGGTCCGAGAGAATGAAACCACGATCCATACTGCGGCGTCGACGGGTACCGCGAATTTGCATCCAGCCGGAGGCCATGCCCGTGCTGATCTTTCCAAACCGACGAATCCAGGGCGTACCCAAAGTCGATGGCGGCGCGATGATCAGCGCTCGGCTGAAGTCCGTGCCTTTTTCCAAGTTGCTGGCGTAGATCGTATCGGGTAATGCGATGCCCGAATCTCGATACGCCACGTTCAGTTTTTCGACTGCTCCGTGGGTATAAATGGGACCCAAGGTCGAATCGATACCCGCCAACAAACGTTGAGCTTTTCCCAGAGCGTATGCCAACAGCACGGACGCCTTGCCCGAACTTTGGTTTTGCCGCCACCATTCGTTAATTTGCTCAAAGACAACAGTGGGATCGGGCCAGCGATAGACAGGCAGTCCAAACGTCGATTCTGTCACGAATGTGTGGCAGCGGACCGGCTCAAACATTTGGCACGTGAAATCGGATTCCCGTTTGTAGTCACCGGAAACAACGACAATTTCTCCCCGGTGTTCGATCACAATTTGGGCGGAACCTAAAATATGTCCAGCGGGGACAAATGTGACCGTTACTCCGCCAATTCTCTGCGGTTTACCTAAGGGAGCGAACTCGATGTTTGCCTGATTTCCGAGACGAACCGGCAGAATGTGGCGATTCGTTTCCGCTGCGAGATAATGTTGACTGCCCCAGCGGGCGTGGTCGCTGTGGGCATGCGTAATTACTGCCCGGGCGACGGGTCGCCAGGGATCGATGAAAAAATCTCCAGCTTCACAGTAGAGACCGCGGGATGTTGATTGAATGACCTGTGTGGTTTGCATAGAGATAAGACCGATAAAGCGTCGGACTCATTACTAGAGATGGACGGTGAAAGCCATGAATTTGCCAGAAAAATATGATTTCGATCGCTTTATTGGGATCGATTACAGCGGCGCGGGAACGGCTAGTTCCCTGCAAAAAGGTATTGCCGTCTATAAGGCCTCTCCTACTGGCCAACCGATCAAAATCCAGGCCCCGCCGACGGCACGGCGGTCACGCAACTGGTCTCGCTTGGCATTGTTCGATTGGCTGAACGAGCAGCTGCAATCCGAGCAACGTTTGGCCATTGGAATCGATCATGCATTTTCATTTCCCATGAGCTACTACGACGAATATCAATTGGAGTCATGGCCGGAATTTTTGAAGGATTTTGTTTTGCACTGGCCCACGGATAGCGCAGATGCAACGGTGCAGCAATTTCGAGAAGGTAATGCTCGAAACGGGGATGCCAAAGCCATGCGGATTACCGACCGTTGGACCGCCGGGCCCAAAAGTGTCTTTCAATTTGACGTGCAAGGCTCTGTCGCCAAGTCGACCCATGCCGGCCTACCACTCCTTTTTCGCCTGCGCGAGGCCTTCCCAAAAAGTTTGCAGGTATGGCCCTTCGATGGTTGGGAACCGAAACCCAACCACTCGGTCATCTTCGAGGTTTTTCCCAGCCTGTTCCGAAACCGCTACCCCCGGGAAGATCGCAGCGTCGATCAACAGGACGCCTACGCGGTTTGCCGATGGCTTAAGGAAATGCAAAGGAGAAAGCGTTTAGCAGATTACTTTCAGCCTCCCTTGGATCAGGCAGCGCGGAGGATGGCTCAACGTGAGGGGTGGATTTTCGGCGTGCTGTGATCGAGGCTTATCGGCG
>JAAEPL010000048.1 GCA_024232675.1 Planctomycetaceae bacterium | reverse complement strand
TCTCCCAGAATCAAGACCGTCGAATTGGTAGGTGCCACTCGTTCAATCAACGCACGAACGCGTTGCACGTTACGGTGGTTTCCTACCATTTCCGAGTCACCTTCGATGCGATGCAGACGCATTTGCAGTGCTTGACATCGTTTGCTGAGCTCGATTTTTTCGCCCACACGTTGCAGCAAGGAACGCAGTTCGACTAATTTGCAAGGCTTTTGCATGTAATCGAAGGCACCGTATCGCAACGCTTGAACAGCGGTTTCTGTGGAGCCTTTACCGGTCAAAACGACGGTCTCAGTTCCCGGTGCCAATTCCTTGGTCTTGCCAATCACTTCGATGCCATTCAAACCTGGCATGTCGAGATCCACAAGGACACAGTCGTAGGCGTTTTTTTCCAGAGCTGCTACGGCGGTTAAGCCGTCCGGACAGACCGTCACACGGTGCCCCATGCGAGGTAATTCAGCAGCGATCAACTCCTGGAGATGAATTTCGTCATCGGCGAAAAGGATCCGCAAACTATGCTGCTTTTCGTTGTTCTTTGTCATCGCTAACCACTGGTAAGGAAACAGTAAACGTTGAGCCGTGACCCGCTCCATCGCTTTGGGGATGGATCGAGCCGCCATGCTCTTCAATAATTCGGTAGGTGATCGACAGTCCTAGTCCTGTACCCTGGCCATCACGCCGACGGGTAAAGAAGGGTTCAAAAATGTCTTTTAATACTTCAGGCTCCATGCCGCAGCCGTTATCAACGATCTCGAGCTGGGCTTGGGAGTGATCTTGAGTCAGTCTCACAATGACTCGGCCATCCTCATCCACACTATCCAGTGCGTTGGTGACAAGGTTTAGCACAACTTGTTTTATTTCTTGGGCGTTGGCGATGGCTCGGACGGAACGATCGCATTGCAGTTCGACGTGTTTATTTCGGTAGCGGCTAAGTGGTCGCACCATATCGACGACCTCTTCCACCAGCGGGGTCATTTCAGTTGCAACTTTACGAGCATCACCCAAACGTGCAAAATTCAGTAAATTGGAAGTGATGCCTTTACAGCGAAAGGCTTCATCCTGGATCCGTTTGAGATACTTTTTCATATCTTCAATTTCTTCGGATGCACAATGCGAACCAATCGATTCAACACCTAGTATTTCGTAGAGGCGACTCTCCAGTGATTCGGCGCTCCAAGCAATGGACGCCAGAGGGTTATTGATTTCATGGGCTACGCCTGCCGCCAGAAAACCAACGCTGGCCATTTGTTCGGTACGGACAACCTCGCGAGTCCGTTGTTTGACTTGGTCATTCAAGTCCAGATTGATGTCTTGGAATTTGGTGGTCATCAGATTCATGGCGGCCGCTAATTCGGCAATTTCATCGTTCGATGCCACCTTGATTCGATGATCGAAGTCACCGGCTGCAACGCGACGCGATCCGCAAACTAAAATGTCTAACGGCTTGAATACTCGCATGCGAAAACGGTGTAGTAACCAGATAATCGCGAAAATACCAAACAACGCCAAGATCGTGACATTGGTAAACCACTGGCGGTAATCTGCTTTGGCGGCAATCGCAAATCCCACCATCCGTTCTTCCATATGCCCCGGTAGCTGGTTGGCTTCCGCTTGGAATTTATCCAAACGTTCCTCGAGTTCATGATAGAAGTCCGGGTTGCTTTCCTTGCCCCAAATGTTTTCAAGAATCCAACTCAGATCCTTCTGCATTTCAGCAATCGACTCCAGTTCCAATGAATTATCCGTTAATCCTGATTGGTTTCCGGAGTCGTTTCCGACTTGGTGTGCGTAGTTACTAAGGGCCTGATCGACATTGTTTAAACAAGTTTGAAACTCAATAGGCCAAAATGTCGAGCCAATGCCGTCATCATTTTGCATCACCGTGTTGACCGGGGAGCGATCTCGATTGATGTGTGAAAAGGCAACTCGCAAGTTCCCGATTTCGTCACTGAGTTTGGCTGAAAAGGGCATCTCGTGAGCTCTCTCACGGATGTTCTTTGTAAGCTTGCGAAATTTGCTTACCGTCAATAATCCAGCGGTTGAAACTAATATTAATACCAACACCAAGATCGCCGCACCTAAGTGCATTTGCGAACGGATGCGTTTACGGAATCGTGGATTCCGATCAGGGTCGCGACCAAAGTTGTTGATTTCTTGATTCATTCTTGAAATTTTTATGAATGACTGGGGGCGGGAGAGTAGCAAGTTACCCCTTACCGGGGCAACGTCATTTGCATCGG
>JAAEPL010000047.1 GCA_024232675.1 Planctomycetaceae bacterium | reverse complement strand
TGCTGGTGTTCAGGACCTGTCCAACTGAAACGATCTCGATCGCTCGCATAGCGAAATCGCTGGAGATCGACTTGCCGTAGATGTCGTTCCACTGACCAAAAGAACCGACGAAAGCGGAAGAAGCGGTGCTTTTGATTCTGACAGTACGGAGTGAGGATGTGCTCGAAATGAAGCTAACAGAACCCGGATTGAAGTTTATGCCGACAACGTCAGCAGAAAGCTCCGGGGCAGCGTAAATGGATGCGACTGCCGCTCCAAACCCTGCCGCGACTTTTCCGGCTGTAGATGCTTTGACCATCAGTAAAATTCCCCTGACTTATCTGAAAGATGATGAACCGAGCTCCTGACTTGTAAGCTCACGCCGCCATTTTGCGTTACAGCAAATAGGTAAACAAGGTGGTTTAAGCCGATAATGCCGAAGTTTCTTGATTTTTCATTTAAGATGGAGTTTTTTCCCCATAAGGAAGCCACAAGCCCGTTAGATGCCCATAGTGCAACTTAAATTACCATAAACCACCGCTTAAATTTGGTGTTTTGTGAGGGCTTCTACATACTTAAAACCGCAGCCGATTGTCGCCCGTTTTTTGGGTTCTCAATCGATATGTTTGGTTAGTTGTCGGTCGTAGAAAAACGAAGCCCAATACCAACGCCACCAATTCTAACGCTGGCAAACCGGCCGAATTGGGCTCACAGGTATATTGCACCGAGCTTTAATTCACCCCATTTGTTTGCAAATTGCCCCCCAGACACGTTGTAATCATCTCGCCTCCCAATACTACAAGCTGACGCTGAACCAACCCACACCACTGCCGTAACAAGCCTTTCACTAGCAGCCGATGTGAAAGGTTCTAGACACTGAGTTGCTGAAACCAACTTCTCCAGTTTCGCTGGAGGTGATGGTGTTGAGGACCCCTCCGACACCGATCAGCCTGATCCAGGCTATTTGGCCATCGCGGATAATCTATTTTCCTGCGGCATCGCTCCACGAATCGAAACCATCGAAGAAACCGACCGAGGCGGTACTGGTGATGCTACCACTGAGAAGTAACCTGCTATGCGAGAAGCTAACCAAAGACGGCTTAAAGGTAGGGCTCGCAGCGTCTCCCGATCATTCCACAGGGGCCTAGATAGGAGCGACTGCCATTCCAAATCCATCTGCCACCTTGCGCTCTGTAGATGATTTGACCCTTGTTGCAAATTTCTATTTTCAACTGATAAATGATGGAATGAGCTCCGCTCTTGTGAGCTCACATCGCCGTTTTGGAAACACACAACTTGGCCAAGCAGGTAGTTTGAATTCGCGTTTTTCGCAGACTTGTGATTTAATGAAACACTAGAGTGGATGCGTTAGAGGCAGGCTTTATTTCTGACACCGTATCCCCGTAGACAATATCGATGTAGCCGCTTTGGGACACCGCGCTTTTGCACTTTTTTGGAGGACGCTCCTTAAAAACCCCCGACAATTCGGATTTGTTAGGAAGGCTACCTGATGGCAGAATTATGTCGTCCATCGGGCTTATTGACCCGACAAGTTTTGTTGGCTTTATCTTGTAAGCTAACCAAAGTCTTGCGTCTTGGAATCAACCAAAACACAACACAAGCCGGCGTCCCAGTTGGCCCGGGCAGTTATCTACTTTCGCCCGTTGGGGTACTAGGAAATGCTTTCCAAGTCCTTTGCGTTATCCTTACGAACTCTGCTTTTCACGATAAAGACTTGGGTCCACGGCTTGAGCCATCGCAGCTTCATCGAGCTGTAACCCCAGAAATTCGTTGATTGTCGCAGCCGTCGCCATTGGATTAGCGAGGACATCCGAATAGGAAAATCGCAACAAAGGTTTTTGGTGAAGTGACAGAAGGCTAATCGCGGAGTGTGCCTGTTCCCGCATGACTTTTGCCATCTCTTCATCTTGTAAAATCGAGTGTTCCTCACCCAATCTTTCCAGCATCCGAGTTTGCGAGCTGATAATCTCTGGAATCGGCCGACGCATGTAGATAACTTTGTAATTGATCGCTTGCGGTAAGTACTGCACGAGTGGCGAAACGACTTTAATAACCTGACCATCACAATCGTGGACCCATCGGTTTTTCTTCCCAAGTCCTTTTACAAGATCAGCCTCGTAATACCCTTTTGGATTGTTATCGTCAGGAATTCGGTGACCATCCGTAAAGATGGGTAACCCACCGGCCGCCAACATTTGCATCATCATGGAGGTGCCGGATCGAGGCAGGCCGGAGACTAAAATGACTTCCGCAGGTTTCTCGGATTTTCGTCTGTTGCTATCCGTGTGGGTATCGGTTCGTTTTGCTTGATTCAGTGATGGCTCGAAGTCATCGTCGATTCCCAGTGTAAGGATCGAAGGTAAGTGCTCTGACAGTTCGTCGAGCGTCTTTTCAATAAAAGGAATTGGTTTTGTGGTTTCTTTACGCTGAAGGTTCTCTTCCGCTAATTGTTTCGATAACGATCGATGCTCGAGTGCTAATGATTCATCGATGACTGAACGGCCATATATTTCCGCTAACGCGTTATGAGTCTCTTCAAAATTAGGGTTTTGCTTGACTGCGGTATTTAATGATGCGATCGCGGCATCGAAATTCCCCAGCCTCTGTTGCGATAAGCCGTAAAAGTAGTGTGCCATGGGGAAATGATATTGAAGTCCAATTGCTTTTTGGGCCATCTCAAGCGCCCGTTTATTGCGACCCATTTCGAAATAACAGCGACTCAGACCCATCAGGCATTTGGGGTGGTATTCATCGATCGAGAGGCCTTTCAGCATACTGGCCTCAGCATCTTCCAAGCGATTGAGCGAGATGTACACACTGCCCAATTGAAATTGGAACGCAGGTTCCGTGGTATCAGTCAGTCTAGCTCGCTCCATTAATGCCAGAGCGTTTTCAAAATCCCCCTCGGAGGCTGCCACGGTGGCCGATAGGAAATCAAGAGTTTGGGGATTACCTTTAGCGATCGAGCGTAACTTACGAATTAAGAGATTTTCGTTGTCATTAAAAAGAATCGGACGGCCCCTTCTGTCAACGCGAGCGATCTTAGACAGTTCGGAGTCGGACTCTTCGTCTTCCAGTTTCTTAAGCTCCTTCCAGTGGTCGCGTCGTTCCTTTGCGATAACCGCGAAATCGCGAATTCGATCTTTTGCAATTTCGGCGCCCTTACGCCAACGATCATTCATGTCTTGCAATAATAATTTCAGATTCACGCTTTCATCAAGCGCTCGAAAACAGGCGGCCAATTGGATCCCAAATCGAAATTCGAGCGGGTAATTTTGGTATAGCTCAAGCAAAATTGGAGCTGCTTCACCATGCAATTCCGCGTCCATGTAGGCCCGGGCTAAGTTGTATTGGAGCTCACGCTCGCAACTGGCGACGGCGACCGACGAGTCATCCTCGGGTGGATCGATGTACCCCAATGCGACCAATTGATCGAGCGCAGCCTTGGATTCCTCGGCAGAAATGGTGAATCCGGCGGGGTGTTGACCTGTATCGCCCTCGACATCTTCCCAGCTGTCGATCGTCTCAGTCTGGGGCTTATCCGCGAAAATATCCTCTAGGACGCGGCCATCCATATCTGCCCCGACAGGCAGTCCGTAACTAGCAAGGATGGTCGGAGTGATGTCCAATAAATTCGCGCCGTGAATGATATGGTCCGCTTGGATGTTCGGGCCCGTGGCGACAAAAATGCCGTAATCTCGGTGTTCTTTGGCGGGTCCTGCCGGTTCATTCGGGAGCTTAACTGGGCGCAGGTGGTCTGGATGAAACCCATGATCCGAGATGAGCATCACAGTGGTATCTTCGTCCGTGTATTCCAACAACTGCTTCAACATCATGTCGTGATAGATATACCCCGTATCGACAACATGCCGGTACATTTTGAAATCGTGGTCTGTGATGTGTTTTTGTTGGGGTGCCCGAAATTTCATAAAACCGTGGGAATAATGATCGATAGCGTCATAGTAAATCGCTGCAAAAT
>JAAEPL010000046.1 GCA_024232675.1 Planctomycetaceae bacterium | reverse complement strand
CTGCCAGACCTAGCACCAGACCTGGTACGAGACCGTCACGTCCGGGAAGTGGAGGCAGTACGCGTCCGACGCCGCCACCTGCGACAAGGCCAGGTACACGTCCCGGTACTAGACCCACCCGTCCGACGTCGCCACCTGCTACGAGGCCAGGCACACTGCCCACCCGTCCGGGTACCAAACCGGCCCGTCCCAATCGACCAGGTGCCGGTGGGGGTGGAATCAATCCGGGCACCAAGCCCACTCGTCCGGGCACCAAGCCGACCCGCCCCAATCGACCAGGTGCTGGTGGGGGTGGAATCAATCCGGGTACCAAGCCAATTCGTCCGGGTACCAAGCCGACCCGTCCTAACCGCCCAGGCGCTGGTGGAGGTGGAATCAATCCGGGTACCAAGCCAATTCGTCCGGGTACCAAGCCGATCCGTCCTAACCGCCCAGGTGCTGGTGGAGGTGGAATCAATCCAAACGAACGTCCTAACCGCCCAGGTGCTGGTGGAGGTGGAATCAATCCAAACATACGTCCTAACCGCCCAGGCGCTGATGGCGGTGGAATTAGACCGGGTGGCGGCGGCAGCGGCTTTAATCCCGGCGGCGGCAGCGGCTTTAACCCAGGAGACCTAACCCGTCCCATCAAGCGGCCGAACCGTCCAGATGGTATTGGTGGTAATCGCCCCGATTGGGGAAACAACAATTGGAATAATAACTGGAACAATAACAACCGTTGGAATAACAACCGCTGGAACAACAACCAGTGGAATAACCAATGGAATAATAATTTCTTTGGTGGTGATCGAATCCAGAACAACATCACGAATGTTCAAAACAATTGGAACATTAACGCCAACAGCAACTACTTTAATCGGGGTGCTTGGGACCGCTGGAATTCTAGCTGGGGTTACCAAAATCACTGGTACAACTCCAATTATCGCCCGTGGCACAATTCTTGGTATCACGGCAGTTGGAATTACCATTACGGCAATTCGGCAGCCGCTTTTGGTATTGGCACAGCCGTTGGGGCTGCGACGAGTTGGTTGTGGGGTCCGACAATTTACCAATCGGGTTATTACAACTACTCCAATCCTTATGCCACGAGCCCGACGATCATTGAAATGCAAAGTGGCCCGCAGGTTGTGGTGGATTACACGCAGCCGATTCCTTCTGAGCCGATCATTATCAACAACACGATTTCCGGCTCGGACACAGATGCCGTGGACAATACCCCTCAAGTGATTGAGCCGGATCAAACAGGTCTGCAGGCTTACGAAGAGGCGCGTGATCTGTTCTATCAAGGCGATTACAAAGGCGCATTGGCAAAAGCAAATTTGGCGCTCAGTAGTTTAAGTTCCGATTCAACATTGCACCAATTTCGGGCGCTCTGTTTATTCGCAACTCAGGATTACCGAAGTGCCGCTGCGGTTATCAACTCGGTTTTGAGTGTTGGTCCCGGATGGGACTGGACGACTTTGAGCAGTCTGTATGCATCCACAGACACTTATGAAACGCAACTGCGTAATCTTGAGGCCTTCGTGCAAGAGAATCCAAAGGCTGCCTTTGGCCACTTTCTTCTGGCATATCAGTACATCACTTGCGGTTACAACGATGAGGCAATCGCCGAACTGCGGGAAACCCTAGCGTTGGAACCTTCCGATACCGTGGCAGCCAGTCTGTTGAACATGTTGGCGCCCGAAACGGAAGATGAGGCAGATGATGCGGATGAAAACGCGCCGTCGGAAGTCGACCCCAACCGGTTATTCGGGGACTGGCAGGCTGCGTCCGGAAACTCCAATGCCATCGACTTGCAATTGCAGGACGACGGGAATTTTCGTTGGACGGTGATGCAGAATGACGAAGCGAAGACCGTGTTAAGCGGAGAGTATTCACTGGCAGATAACAAATTGATGCTGCAGCCAAAAGACGGGGGTCCCTTAGTGGGTACCGTTACCTTGGGTGAGGATCAGTTCCAATTCCGGATTGCCGGCGCGGCTCCGGGGGATAAAGGACTCGATTTCCGGAAAAAGTAATAGTCCTGCCAAGGCGCACAGGAAAAGGCCACGTTTTGCGTGGCCTTTTTTCATCGCTGCGTTGTGATTTCTGCCAGCCTGTCGGGTGCTTAAGTAGCCTAGTGAATGTTACCAAGCGATACCATTCTCAGGTTTGATGGGTTCCGGTAATTCGGTCTCTCCGAGCATTTGCCGAATGTTAATCTCAATCGTGCGAGAGAGAGTCAGCATGGGAGTATCGGAGGGGCGATTACTAAACGGATCTTGTAAGAATTGGGCAATCCGATCGATCGACAGAAAGGCTATGGAAAGGCAGAGGGAGGCGGCAATCAATGGTGCTGGGGGAACATTTACCAAGCCAAAAGGCAGCAGGATTACAAAACCGTAAATCAATGCGGTGACCATGCGGCTGTAGGAGACGGGGAAAATGGTATTTCTGATCCGCTCACAGCCACCCATCGCATTTGTTAGTCGAGTCAGGGTGCGTTCCAGTTCCACGAAAGTAAACAGCTCAATCCGTTGTGCATCGTAAAGTTGTCTTAAATCCTGCCCCTGCTTTTTTAAGATGGCGTTAGGGACGTTTTTTTGCGTTCGCAACTTTTCGATTTCGGAGGATTCCAGCAACCCCTCCAGATGCGGATAGGGATCTTCACCACGCAGGCTGCTGCATAGTGCGTAGCACCAAGCGGATTGGCGAATTGCCATTTTTCGGATTTGGTCGTCGACTGGTTTTGCCGGGTCCGCTGAGGCACTCTTCTCAAATTCCATTAATTGACGTACCCACGTTCGCGAATCATTAACGATGGCTCCCCAAAGAATGCGTGCTTCCCACCATCGACCATAACTGGCATTGGTACGAAAACCTAAAAGTAGGCCAATGAAAGTGGCAGGAGCGACGACAATGGCAACGGGAAAGTTGTAGACTTCAAGATGGTACTGAATATCTAGCCAAGCGATGCCACAGACATACAAACTGATGATGGCAGTATGGTTGCGTAATGTTTTGAAGACACCAAAGAACGATTTGTAAGATCCGGTGATCATGGTTCAAGATTGTTGGGTAAAGCCACATAGACAAGCCAAGCAGAATTGCTTGAGATTGTGGCAATAAAACCAACGGTTGGAAATAAGGGGCGACGGGTATTCTCTAGCCAACCTCTAGCGAGGGCATGGCAGGCCGCCATTGTCCCGGTTGCCTTCCGACACCGAAAGTCAGGCCGAGGGGGGCTCAGAAAGGCTCTTCTCGTAAATACGATAGGTCTTGTAGCAGTCGCCCCCGACCCGCTCGATGGAGCGATTGATCATATCGTTTTCTTCAAGCGTCCAGCTCAGTTCAGCACCCGTATAGTCAAGGACGTCCTTGCCGTAATCAAACGTTTGTTGAATCAACATCTCAGCCACGCCCCGACGACGGTAGGCGGGGATGACACCCAATGCGGCCAAGCGTGCGGTCTTGATTTTTTTCATCCTACGAATCAAACGTGCTAACCCGATCGGGAGTCCACGCCAGGTCAAGCGACCGTTCAGAGGAGCTAAGGCTTCGTTGAGGTCTGGCATGGTGATGGCGATGCCTACCGGCTTTCCGTCCACCTCTGCGATCAGCATCATCTCGGGTACGGCGAACTTCCGCAGGCCATGGGCAAAGTCTCGAAACTCGGCCGCGGTCATCCGCACGAAGCCCCAGTTGTCGTCCCACGCCTGATTATAGAGTTCCCCTAGCAATTTCACTTCCTGATCGAATTGCTTCATTCGCATACTGCGGATAACGATTTTATTTCGTTTCGCCAAGCGTTTGACCAGCGAACGCCACTTCTGGTCGATTCCATTGTCGCGGTCAAACCACCAGGCATACAGATCCGAAGCCTTGGTGAGTCCCCATTGTGATAAAAGTCGTTCGTAATAGGGAGGATTGTGATTCATCAGAAACCGCGGTGGCGAATCGAAACCATCTACCAACAGACCGGCGGTGTAATTCGTCGAGTAATCGATCGGCCCCATGACCGACGTGCGACCGCGTTGGCGAAGCCAATCCGCAGCCTGCCCGAGAAGTTGGTTGGCCACCCGTTGGTCGTCAATGCAATGAAACAGACCAAAGCAACCGACGTTGGAATCATGTTGCTCGTTGTATCGAGGGTCGTCTGACGCCATGATTCGACCCACTACTTTGCCTTCCTGCCGTGCCACAAAAAGCTCGGCGTGGCCGTGCGACCGGAAGGGGTGTTTCTTGGAGAGGAATCGTTTTACTTCGACATCCAACGGAGCGATCCAGTTGGGGTCTTCATGAAAAAGAGCATTCGGGAAATGAACGAACTCACCGAGTTCGCGTGATTTGCGAACTGGTTGGACGCTGATGCACGTTTCCTGTTTGAGAGACAAGGGCTCAGTTGCGGTTTGCGGTGGAATTTGGTGAACACTAATGCTCATTCGCGCCCTTGTCGTTTGCTGTAATGAACTCGACCCGACTAAGTTTACGGAGCGGGTAACCGAAACATCATTCCCAACTTTGGAAATTTTTCGAATATTCACTACGGTTTGTTAAACGTTCATAATTGGGGGAGCTTTTCGTGCTCATCTCTAACTGTTTCGCAGCTATTGATGCCCTCGACGTTACGACGAACGAAACCGGTTAGCCCAGATTCATTAAGAGACGCGAAAGATCGACCCACAACCTAACGTCGGGGCCTTCGAATAGAGAAATTTAGTCTGTTTTTTCTCCCTGTCATAGTCGCCATTTTCGCAGTACGACTGCAGATCGCCTGTTTTTACGAGGGAAAGCCTGTTTTCGGCGAGGTGAAATTTTGACACTTGGTATTTGATAAACCGCGGGCAGGGGGACACGGCAGGGAATCGCGAGGTTGACGAGGGGACCTGGTTTTTGGCGAGCAGCCATTCGTGGTTCGCCGACGAGCGAACATGGTCGGGTCATACCAACTACGTAACGCTGAAAAATGAGCGTAGCTTTCGCGGCCTCTGGATTGACGCCGGAGGGCGATTTTG
>JAAEPL010000045.1 GCA_024232675.1 Planctomycetaceae bacterium | reverse complement strand
GGCATTGGTTGAGAGGTAGTAAACATTGGAGTAACCGCCCGAAGCCAAAACAACGGCATGGGCCGAATGCGATTTAATTTCGCCCGTCACGAGATCTCTCGTGATAATACCGCGAGCCCTACCGTCGATCACGATGATGTCTAGCAATTCGCAGCGGGTATGCAACTTGACGTTGCCAGCCCGTGTCTGTTGTGCCAATGCTGAGCAAGCGCCCAGCAAAAGTTGCTGGCCCGTCTCACCGCGGCAGTAAAAGGTTCTTTCGACAAGAACGCCACCAAACGAACGGTTGGCAAGCATGCCACCGTATTCTCGAGCAAACGGGACACCCTGGGCGACTGCTTGATCGATGATGTTGGTACTGACCTCAGCAAGCCTCCAAACGTTGCCCTCTCGAGCACGAAAGTCTCCGCCCTTTTGCGTGTCGTAGAAGAGACGGTAAGTTGAATCACCGTCGTTCCGGTAGTTTTTGGCTCCGTTGATGCCACCCTGGGCAGCGATGCTGTGGGCACGCCGCGGGCTATCTTGAAAACAAAAACTGTCGACTTTGTAACCCATGGCGGCCATCGAGGACGCTGCGGATGCACCTGCCAGTCCGGTGCCGACCACGATCACGCGATAACGCGATCGATTTCTCGGGCCCACCAGTCTCAGGTGCTCGCGATGGGTGCTCCACATATCTTCCAGCGGGGCATCCGGAGTTTTGGATTCCAGCTTCATTCTTTTTCCTCATTCTCAACATCGTTTCCGACTTGTTGATGGGCGGCTACTTCGGACGATTCCATGTGATCGGGAGCCTTCGCGATTCCCGTAATAAACGCAGTAGGGACTGCTACGAATCCCACAAACAAACCTACAGACAAGACGGCTGCCAAGCGCCGTAGATTGCGGTTTCGGTCGGGGTTGTCGAAACCCAGGGTTTGAAACAAGCTCCACACGCCGTGGTAAAGGTGCAATGCGATAATACCAATGCTGCCCACGTAGAAAGCGACCCACAACACGTTGTTAAAAGCGTCGTATAAATTGTGGTAAACCTTACCGTGCTCAAACCCACCTCCGAAGGCACCGAAGGTCAGGTGCAGCAGATGCACGACGACGAACAGCAGCAATGCGCTGCCCGTGTACATCATCCACCTAGCCGGCGGTGTGGCTCGCGAATATTTGCGAGCTGCGTAGGCAGTCTTACGCGCAGATGTGTTGTGCGTAGAGAGTTGCATGACGCAGATCACGTGCAGAATGATCGAAACCAACAAAACGATCCGAGCTACCCAGAGAAAGGCAGTAGCCGGCAGGAGGGGTTCTCCGATCACCCGCAGGTAATGTGCGTAATAGTCGATATCAGGTTGCATCCCGATACCCGGGCCACCGTCGACCGGGGGCAAAAATATTTTAAGGTTGCCCGCCACGTGACCGACCAAAAAGCCGATCATTACGATTCCGGTGACCGCTACTATAAATTTTTTGCCAAGACTGCTTTGGTAAAGCGAAGCCAAACGACTCACGGCAAAACGTCCTTTCAAGAGGGTTTAAATATCTGCGATCAAGGATTGTACCGTCTAAATACGGTTTGCTTAATTGCACCTACGATAATTCGACATCAATTTTCGGCGACCATTCTCGATGGGGAATCACGCGAAAAACCGCCAACGTGAACGATTTGCGCCCAGGCACGCCCAAAATCATGCCCACTCAATATCCACACAGCAGGCGACAAACCTCCGCCCAGCCATGCTGCCACCGCCAAGCAGGCCACCATCAGCTACAACACAATTGACGCAAAGCACACAGCCGCATCAGCTTACGCTTAATATCACGGGCAGCCCGCCGGCCGCATTGAGGGTTCCTCGGGCCGGCCCTTTCCGCGACCCATCTCAATCAAGCAGGGTCTTCAACAATTCGGCAGCTGAACGTAATGCGGGCTCAATTTGCCAACGTTCATGATCTCGGTCTCCGGCAATATTGGAAATACCCCGGATTACGGTCACTGGCAGATCGAACCGGCGAGCTGCCGCGACGACCCCCCACGCCTCCATATCCTCAGCCATCGCCCGATCAAATTTTCGCTTACGGCGTATTACTTCTGCCGAATTGCCCGCCGCACTTGTGACCGTCAATAACAAAGGCTGAGCCTGCACCGTGGCTTCCAGCTCCAAATACAGCGGTTCGGTTTCAAGTTTCAAGTCATGGCCCGTCTGGAAGTCATCGCCATCTCCCGCCCCGATCCCGTAACAAGCAACAGCATCGAAGGTACACGCGTTCCCCACCGGCAGTTGCGTGGCGTCATAGGTGCCGGCGATTCCCAACAGCAGGACACGATCGTATTTCCCAGTGGCCAAGTGCATGGTCGTTGCTATCGCAGATGCAATTGGTCCAAACCCACTCAACTGAACCCGCTCCGGATTTGGCAAATACCGGAATGCCTTTTGCATCTCTTTCTCGGTAGGCACCAACACCAAGGGCTGTTTCATGGCAGTTCATTCACAATGGTTTAGGGAATCACGAGTCAAATCCAATCGCGGCGTTTCGCCCCGCCCGATTGTTGGCGCTGTTGCCACGACATGGCCTCTCGGCCAAACCAGTAACAGGTAAGCGCAGTTATTCCGAACATAATGCCACACCACACGATGGCTCGTTGGTGCAATGAAAAGGTCACCTGCAAGCCTTCCGATACGACGCCATTCGTATCTTCCAGTAACAAAG
This sequence comes from Planctomycetaceae bacterium, assembly GCA_024232675.1. GTDB lineage: Bacteria > Planctomycetota > Planctomycetia > Pirellulales > Pirellulaceae > CAJQPP01. Next base: position 438 of record JAAEPL010000045.1, on the reverse strand, counting down.
CAATCGCAATGAAGCCGTAAAGACACGTCACCGTCAACATGAACAACGACAAAACCTGCAAGGAACTGAAATCAACCCACTGCGTTACATACAAACCGTACAGGACATGCAAGGATCCTAAAAACCCCAGAAGATACAACCAACGCGGAATCGACTCACCCCTCACAGCGTCACCCAAATCGAATTGAAAGTAAACAACGGGGAAGACGGTGAGGAAACCTAGCGCAATGGCACTGATGCCAAAAAATCTGGGCAACACGTGATCCCAAGAGGTTCTGTGGGGCGATTCGGGGTCGATTTCAATCAAGATTTCTGCTTCGATTGACTGCTTTTGAGAATCCGGTGCGATTGCCGCTAAGGCACGCTGGATTGCCTCGTTGCTTTCTTCCGAGTCTGTCACGTCAAGTTCCGCCAATCAAATTGCCAGGTTGGACCAAT
>JAAEPL010000044.1 GCA_024232675.1 Planctomycetaceae bacterium | reverse complement strand
TCACGGGTGCCACTGCTTGGGGAGCGGGTTGGGCCGCGGGCGCCACGTCCGATGGCGAGGCTTCTGGTTCCTGAACCGGCAGTTCGAGTGCGGGTGTGACCGGTTGGGATTGCAATACCGAGACAGGGGCGGGTTGTTTCTTGACTTTAGTCTCATCGTCCAGCGGGCCGCCCAATGTGATTTGGGAAATCGACAGAACGCCAAACATGAAAATGGACAAGGATGCGACGAGTGTTTTCTTCATTTTCCAAACCTTATGACAAACTGAAAAGGGAGTTCGCAAAAACCGGGGCCACGGGTTCGCTACCCCCCTAAAACAAGGGCCAATAATTAAATCTAATCGTTATGGTGGGAATGTAAACGGGCGAATCGGCGGAACGCTCGCATTGCGGAAAGAAAGGCTGTGCTAAACCGCACGTCCTTGGTTGAGATTCGGTGAGAGCGGGCCGCTGCCCGTGTATTAGCAGGGCTTTCCGGGGGAAATGGGTTCCGGCTTGCTAATTGAGTAGTTGGCTGGGCGATCGCGTTTTAACTTCTGCCGGATGACGGATGATGTCACTGTCGATTTTAATGCGATTTGCCAATTCCTTTTCGGTAACGCCTGCTGATGCTAAGCGGCGGCCGATTGCGTTATTGTGAAAATCCATAGCGCGTTCATCATCGGTATTGCCGTCTTTCATTTCGTTGGCATCAGTCACGAGTTGTGCAAAATCGGCACCGAACATTTTGGTTAACAGAAAGCTCCAGGTGACGTGCCGGTGAGCATCCTTACGCCAAATATCGGTCGGCTCATGTAGTTGAGAAAGTTCGCGAGCTTGTTGCGTAATTAAAATGATCGCGGGTACGCGCAACGGGTAAAGAGAAACGATATCGATTTGTTCGGGTGCCAGTACCAGCTTCATCTTATCCGCGATGCTTTCGATATCAGCCCTATCGAATCTCAACCGGGAACGCTGGCCATTGCGTTCGGTATACATGCGCGCAATTTGGGTGGTGTCATTAACGACCACTTTTACGTCCCCCGCAAAAGCGAAATTAATTTCCGTTTGGTTTTCCGAGAAAAGCTTTTCCAGTCCTTCGAGGACTTCGCGGACGGCCACCTGGGGTTGCAGCAACGATAGGTTGGGCAGGCTGATTTCACCATTCGTGAATCGGTCGAAAGGAATTTTTTCTGGTAAATCTGATTCATCGAAACGCACCTCTAGTCCCTGAACATTCAGCGTGCCGCGCAGGGTAAAAGGGTTCGAGAGCGTGGCGGAGAGACAGGCGGCTTCTACTTGGGAGTTCATGTTTCGCGCGTCGTCCGGCCTTAAGTCAAACGACGTCTGGAGTTGATTGACACGGATCCCATTTAGCAGGGGGGAGACACGGATCGACTCATATTGGAAACCCGTTAATTCAATGCCTTGCGATTTCGCGAGGGCGGCCACTTTCGGCAGAATGCGGTTGATTGCGATCGGCAAAGCCACAGCAGCCGTCATCCAGCTCGCTCCCCACAGGACGAGCAGTCCCAAAATCCAACGCGCGGCCCGCGAACGCAAAAGAGTTCGCCGGCAGCTTGTTTCGTTATCAGGGGGGTGGTTCTCAAGCTCATTCATCATGCGGAATCTGCTTTGGCAGCAGCGGAAAGAAAGCGGCGGTGTGTTTTTTAGAACCGTCGGAATGACGTCTCTCGGGAACTATCGTTGGAGCTTGGTAAATAAGCAAGCCCTCCCACTGGTAGCAACAGGGTGGTTTGCCAAGGAAACGAGGGTCACGAGGCGGTGGGGGGAGATCCAGGGCTTAATTACCTAATGGGGCCAGTAAAGGGGGCGGTTTATAGTTCGCGGTTGGCATGTGATGGGGATTGGTCATGGGGGAGTAGCTTAGGTCGATGTAGAAGGGATTAGCAGCAATCGTTAAGATAGAGCTATGAACCCGCAAAATAGACAGAACTCAGGATCTCAAGAAACGCAATTTGAAATTGTTGAGTTTTCTGCTGCTGGCAGCGAAACCCGCAATGACCTCGTCGTTACCGAAGAACCGGTAGAAATTCGCATCGTTTTTGGAACGGCAAATGACCGGGCCATGCGAAGCGTCTCAATCACGATGCGCACTCCGGGCAATGATCAGGAACTGGCGGCGGGATTTTTGATGGCGGAAGGGATTCTGACCCACCGGGAACAAATGGTGGGCTTCAAAACGCTCGGTCAGGATTCTGAGGGGCGAGCAACGGGCAACATTGTGCGAATTGATGTGGCGAGCGATGTGCAGTTAGATGTCGGCCGCTTGCAACGCAATTTTTTAACTTCCAGTAGTTGTGGCGTTTGTGGAAAAGCCTCTTTAGAGGCGCTCGAAATGCAAGGCTTGGAACCCATCAAGGGTGACGGGTTCAAAATTAAATCAGCGTCAGTACGTGGTTTGTCGGCAGGCTTACGTCTCCACCAAAAAACGTTCAGCCGAACGGGGGGACTGCATGCCGCAGGATTATTTGGCCCTGCAGGCAGCGTCGTCAGCACCCGCGAGGATGTCGGTCGCCATAACGCCGTCGATAAACTGATCGGTCGCTGTTTTCTTGACGGACAAACTTTGCTGTCAAAATACGGTATGATGGTTAGCGGTCGCGTCAGCTTTGAAATTATGCAAAAGGCTTTGGTCGCAGGTTTACCGATGGTGGTTGCGGTTGGGGCGCCGTCCAGTTTGGCGGTAGAGATGGCGCGGCAATACAATATGACGCTGATCGGATTCGCCTCGCCGGAACGCTTTAATGTTTATGCCGGACGCGAACGCATCGAATGAACGAATTTTAAATGGTCGTGCTTTCGCTCCCTGCTGGGAATTTCCGAAAGCAAACATTCCTATAAATCAGAATGAATTATGAAACGACACGGCGCAAATAGAGAACAAATCATCGAACTCCTCGAACACGAGGGGGGAGTTACTGAGCAATCCGTTCGCAAAGTCAGCGGCGAGACAGGCGTCCCGGAAGCGGATATTTGGGGTGCCGGTATGTTTTACTCGCTGATCAATCAGCCTGGTAAACGGGTGCGTGTCTGTGACGGATTGACCTGCCAGATGATGGGTGCCGAACAGCTCGCGGAGGACCTAAAGGAATCTGGGAAAGAGGTCGAACGGGTAATCTGCTTGGGGCAATGTGATCGAGCGCCTGCTTCCTTAGACGAAACCATGAATTTGGTTACCTATGGAAAGACCACCCACATCAGCCCAGAGAACTCGGATTTACCGATGAACCTTGGCGGTGCTGAGGACATGGCTTGGTCGGCCTTGGCGAAGGCTCGCGAAATGGGGGCGGAAGCCGTCATCGAAGAACTCAAAGCGGCTGGCTTGCAGGGACGCGGGGGAGCCGGTTTCCCTGCCCATTTCAAATGGAGTTCGGTCCGCCAACAAGTGGATCAAGAACGCTACGTCGTCTGTAACGCGGATGAGAGCGAGCCTGGCACTTTCAAAGATCGCGAGGTGCTTTTGCGGCGGCCCCATTTGATCTTGGAGGGGTTGGCCATTGCGGCCCACGTAGTGCATGCCAAGGATATTTTCATCTACATTCGGGGTGAGTTTACCAATGAGATTGCCTCTCTGAAAAAAGCGGTCGCCGAAGCGGAAGCGATGTTGGGGGACGTCACGGTACACATCGCCAAAGGGCACGGCGCTTATATTTGCGGTGAGGAAACTGCTTTGTTGGAGTCACTGGAGGGGAAACGAGGGATGCCTCGACTGAAACCCCCCTACCCGACCGAGCAAGGATTTCGCAATAAGCCGACGTTGATGCATAACGTAGAGACCATTGCCTGTGTCCCGTCCATCCTGCGACGCGGCGGGACGTGGTTCCAGGAACAGGGGCGAACAGAGGCGGGTAGCAAGCTGTATTGCATTTCCGGACACGTCAACAACCCGGGTGTCTACGAAGCCCCCTTGGGGATCACTTTGGACGAATTGGTGGAACTGGCCGGTGGATACGACGGAAATCCGAATTCGTTCAGCCCCGGTGGCGCTTCCAGTGGTTTTCTGCCGATGAAATATCGGGACCTGCCGTTAGACTATAAGAGTCTGGCGGATGCGGGTTCGATGTTGGGGAGTGCTGGTGTGGTCGTGCTGAACGACACGATCGACATGGCCCAAGCCGTGGCCTGGCAGTTAGAGTTTTTCGAAAGGGAAAGCTGCGGGCAATGTGCTCCCTGCCGGATCGGGACTCAATACCTTAGACGGCAGGTGCACAAGTACCTGGAAACCGGAACGGTCGATAGCTTGAAAATGACGAGTGACGTTAGTTGGGAAATGGAAGAGGGTTCCATTTGTGGACTGGGGATGGTCGCTTTCAAGCCGTTGCAGACTGCACAAGAACACTTCCCGGAAGCGTTCCAGAAACGAAGTGAAAAACAATAGAAAGCCGCCATCGGCTTTAGCCATAGCAGCCTCGGATTCCCATGCGAGGTTTTGTAAGATCTTTGAGAGGGTTGAATCATATGAATGAGGTCATCGGAACGGGTACCTTTGAAATCGAGCTGAATGGTAAGACTGTCAAGGCTCGGGTGGGCGAGACGGTTGTCGAAGTCGCTCGTCGTGAAGGAATTGATATACCCACTCTCTGTCACGACCCCCGTTTGGATCCAGCGGGTGCCTGTCGGGTTTGCCTGGTTGAGGTCGAAGGCCAACGTCGCATGCAACCCGGCTGCGCATGGCGGGTCAACGAGGGCATGAAAGTCACCACCGAATCGCCTCGTATTCAACGCCATCGCGAGGTTTTATACGGGCTTTATCAAGCAGATCATCAGTTGGACGATGCGGGATTACCCGTTCCCTCAGCTAACGAGAATCAGCTTCGATCGCTTTGCGAAAAAACCGATGTCGTTTCATTGGAACCCGTCGAAGCACCGCGACGAGGCCGCGATCACGATGTGAACCCGTACATCCAATTCAATCCCGACCTGTGTATTCTATGTGCCCGCTGCACGCGATATTGCGATGAGGTAGAGGCCGTAAGCGCTATTACTCTCGCATGGCGTGGCGGAGAAACTACGATTTCCACCGCCGGCGAACGGGGCTTGCTGGATACCAGCTGTGAATTGTGTGGAGGTTGTATCGATACCTGCCCCACCGGAGCACTCATCGAAAAGAAAGCGCCGCCTCTGGTTCAATTGCAGGCTAAACCTGTCAAAACAACTCGTTCCACCTGTAACTTCTGTGGCGTAGGCTGCCAACTGGATTTACATGAGCAGGGAGGGAAAGTCGTCAAAATAACCAGCCCTCCTGTCGGCGAAACGTTGAACGATGGCAATTTGTGTGTCAAAGGTCGTTTTGCTTATGACTTCATCAATCACGAAGACCGCATCACCGAACCCCTGGTGAGAGGGGAAGATGGTGAGTTGCATCCAACGACTTGGGAACACGCTCTGCAAGTTGCCACGCAAGGCTTGTTAAAGGTTCGGGAAGAGCACGGAGCGGATGCACTGGGGTTCATCTCCAGCAGTCGCTGCACAGGTGAGGAAAACTACCTGATGCAGAAGCTGTCGCGAGCCGCTTTCGGGACGAATAATATTCACCAGTGTGCCGCTACGTGACATGCTCCTACGGTTGCCGGTCTGGTAACCATGTTTGGCGCAGGGGCGATGACGAACTCGATCGATGAGATCCGTGAAACGGAGATGATGTTCGTTATCGGTTCTAACACCAGCGAGGCGCACCCCATCATCGCTATGGAAATGAAGCGGGCTGTAAAGAATGGCTCCCGCTTGGTCGTGGCTGATCCCCGAGAAATTTGGATGGCAGAGGTCGCTGAAAGGCACCTTCAGCTTAAACCCGGTACCGACGTCTGGCTGTTGAATGCCATGGCCCATGTGATCATCAAAGAAGATTTGGTCGACCATGAATTTATCAAGAACCACACCGAGCACTTTGCGGATGTGGTGGAAGCGGTAAAGGAATACACACCCGAGGCTGCCGAAAAGATTACGGGGGTGGCTGCAGATGATATTAAACACGTAGCTCGCTTGTATGCGACTACGGAAAAGGCAGGCGTTTACTATACGTTAGGGATCACTGAGCATACGCACGGAACGGATAATGTTTACTGCTTGGCCAACCTCGTTGCCATGACTGGGCATCTGGGCAAACGCTCCGCCGGCATGAATCCTTTGCGTGGCCAAAATAACGTGCAGGGAGCCAACGACGCGGGCGCCACACCCGTCTTTTATCCGGGCTATCAGAATGTTGAAGACGAGCAGGTACGCAAGAAATTTGAAAATGCTTGGGGCGTTGAATTATCACCCCACAATGGTCTGAACCTCAATGTGATGATGAAAAGCCTGCAAAAGGGTGAGATACGCGGGCTTTACGTGATGGGCGAAGATATCGTGATCTCGGAACCCAATGTCGGGAAGGTCGAAAAGGGGTTGAATGAGCATTGCGACTTTTTAATCTGCCAAGAGATTTTCCATAACGTCACGACCTCCTTCGCAGATGTTGTTTTTCCCGGTGCTTGTTTCGCTGAGAAAGATGGCGTGTTTACTAACAGTGATCGACGAGTCCAACGCGTGCGAAAAGCGGTCGATCCCCCAGGGAACGCCAAGGCTGATTGGGAAATTCTTTGTGAGTTCGCGCGGGCAAGTGGCTACGACATGCCGCATTACGCCAGCCCGGCCGAAGTTTACGACGAGATGGCCGCTTTGACTCCCAAAGTCGCCGGAATATCCCACAAGCGTTTGGAAGGGAACATCGGTGGCTTACATTGGCCTTGCCCCGAACCGGATCACCCGGGCACCCCTACCCTGCATACCGATGGCCCCTTAATTGGAAAGGTCCAGTTCCAGGCTGTAGCCTACCGCCCCAGTGCGGAGTTGCCGGACGTCGAATATCCCCTCGTGCTGTCGACGGGGCGGACGTTGTATCACTACAACGCGGCAACCCAGACTCGCCGTGACCCGGGGCCAGTGGCAAAACAACGCCAAAACTTCATTGAAGTACACCGGCGGGATGCCAAAAAATTGGGCGTCGCTCATGGCCAGATGGTCAAGGTCGTATCCCGTCGCGGTGCCGTTGAGGCGGAAATATGGGTTTCCCCTCGTGTGAGACCGGGATGCACCTGGATGCCCATGCACTTCGCAGAAGCGCGAGCCAATATCCTGACTAACGACGCCGGCGATCCGGTAACGCAAACAGGCGAGTACAAGGTTTGCGCGGTGCGGATCGAGCAACTATAGGGCGGCCAAAGCAAGCAAGCGTGCCGCTACAGGCAGGCTTGGGGCCAGCCTTGTAATGAGGCAATAAGCAGTCGTGAGATTCGACCCAGGAATCGTTGTCCGCGGTCGCCGATCACGTCTGAATTTCGCTGTCGTCTTCGGCATGCAGCAGATCGTATCGGTCTACCAATCCCGACGTGCCTGAAAATTTGGCGAGCAAGCTGCTCACGGCGGTTCTGCGTAAGCCATAAAAAAAGCGGGTGTCACCACCCGCTTGTTTGCTTTGAAGGAGAACCCTTCTACTGTAACTCGCCCTTTTCTTCCGCAGCAGCTGCCGCCTCGGGCGTTTCGTTCCAGATCGCTGGGGTATACGTTTTCGGGGCGGCCTCGCCTGGCTCAACGTAGCTCCAACCCAATGTCAACCAACCTTTTTCCATGGAGAGTTCGGTTAGTTTGGCGTTGGCAATCTGACCCCGTAAATCCTCATCCTCAATCCGATCCAATGGAATCAGGTTTGGCGGTAAGGAGATGGCATTTTCCATGGCGTCGTTGCTCATCGCCTTGTCTAGATTGTCCTGCAAGAACGATTTGAAACCAACATCCAGCGATTTGCCTGGCAGCGGATCGTAAGTGAATGCCGTGACCGCCTTGGCGGATCGTATCACCTTGAGTTCGCCATTATCGTTGATTAGACGAAAACGAATATTGATATTCAGCGGATCTGCGTAAGACGTTTCGCCCTGACGGAACTCTTTTCCAAAGATCGTAACGCCAAGTTCGTTACCGGCGAATTCGAACTGGATCGGGCGGCCATCTTCAAAACGAATGCCAAAGGGACGGTCATCTGTTTGAGCTGGCAGTTTGGCGTTATCGCCGACGAGCGATTCCACGGTGTTGCGGATCTTCCAGTTTTCTAGCAGGCGATTCTGCAGGAAGGGAGCCAAGAAATTGGACAACATGGATTCGTGGATTTGCACACGAACATCGACGGGAACGGTTTTGGCTGGTGGGTTGTTAGGTGCCGCCAAGCGGTTTTCACCTTCCAAAATCCCGGCAACGCGTAGCGTTGAATCGGATGAAGTGACGAATAGCCGGGGTAGCACAAAGGGATCAATCAGATCAAATGGCCTTTGGATTTCACCGGCTTCGTTCTTGGCAAATTCTTCCGAGATGTTTTTTCTTAGGTCCTTGAAGAAATCGACCGTATCTTCTCGTTGGTCACGTGTTTCGGAAAGCCGTTTGGCTCCCTTCTCCAACGCTTCGTTAGTTTGGCTTGTAAACTGGTCGAGGACGCGAACGCGAGCACGTTCGGAGGCAATCTCCTGAGCACGCATTTGTCGCTCGCTAAACCGTCTATTTGCCAATCGAGTGACGAACGGAGCACAGTTGGTACCGAGGAAAGTTGTCGAAATATCTGCCCAAGCGTTGGGTGAGTAAACCGACAGATTACCAATGTTGGCTAAAACATTTCGGTCAGCAGAAAATCCACCCGTGCTGTTGGTGTAAGCCGTCACAGGGCCTTCTTTGGTGTAGGTTGAGGATTGGATCGAACCGGCCAAACCAATCCTAACCATGCCACTGTAAGGGGAGTCAACAAAATCTAAATTGACTGCTCCGTTCGTGTAGCTCCAGCCTTGGGCTCGACTGCCGACGATGACTTCATCCACGTAGTCCATTTGGGAAAGACCCTGCCCGGCCACGCGATTTGCCAATGATTCTTGAATCGTAACCATGAAATTCGGGCGACTGAAATCACGGCGAGCTGCCGAATCCAAGCCATCGGCTTGATCGCGAACACTCAAGAAACCAATCCATCGCCCTAGTTCGGCTTGGTACAGTCGATTCAAAGTATCTACGGCTTGTCCGTCTGCGGATACGAAGGCCTGCTTGCGGGATTTCAGTTGTTCCTCAATTGCAGGACGCCGTCGGGATTGATACATCAGGTACGCTGCAACCTGTTTTTCCATTCGGTATAGCTTTCGCTCGGCAATGGCGATCGCCGGGTTCTGGTAACTCAACCATGCAAGACCGAACCGTTGTCGAGCTGCGACCAGTTCCTTGCGCAGAGTATTCAGTTTGCGATTGAATTCCGTTTGACCCCCGGAATCGAGATCAGCAAGCCGCTTTTGATATTCTTCATCCGTTTCATCATCACGTGGAAGAAAGGCATCGGGATCAATGTCGGTCACACGAAAATCGAAATCTTCGAGTTCGCGAAACGTCTCTGCGTAATCGAGAAGATTTTTATTTAGGTGATAACGACCGTACTTGGAGAGTTCCAGAATGTTGATGTCGTCCATCGCCTCGAGTGCCTCGAGGGTCTCGGTGCGGCTGTTTTCCAGAGCTTCAAAATCGACCTCCACCAATTCGGTGTCGAGGTTCGATACCGCGTTTATCACTTCCACGTCCGCGGCCCTACGCATCGCGGCAATTTGCTGTAATAGAGCTTGTTGGACAGGCTCGAGTACTACTGGGATATCGGCGTTACCGTATATTTCGGCGGCGCCTTCCAAGACGCTAAGGTCAGCGGTGAAGCCCCGAGCCGACTCGGTTTCCAATTCGCGTATCAGAAATTGATCTCTTAGCTGGTCGGCGGCCGCTCCGTTCCCCAAATCAAGCTGGGCGCTTTGCACAGCAAAGTACAGTTGGTTAGGAGTCGATTGGCCGTACAGGGAGGCTGCGGGTGCAAGCATCGCTGTCGCAAGTAATACGGCAGCGATCACGGATCGGCGCATTAAGGTATGGTTCATCACGGTGGTCATCACTAGTTGAAATGGGGTCTACATCAAACACTAGACCTAAAACTTTACAATGAATATTTGCGATTGTGGCCCCGGGGTAAGCAAAAATAAGCCAATTTGATGGTGTTATTGGTGGCTTTTCGGAAAAGCCCGTCGGCTTCCAGTCGACGCGTTCCTCAGCAACCGGTAGACGAACGGCACTCGGTTTCCTAGCATGAAACCACGTTCGCTGTGGCGAAAGCAGCGGATTTAATGCACAAATGCTTAGACTTTTAAGGGTTCAGGAACTTTTTCGATGACCGAAGACTCCCTACATGAACACGGCAAAGCGATGGAAGATCTTTTTTTCCACGACGTCGACCAAAAATTGCTTCATCAGCTAAAAGCAGACGCAGAAGCGGACAAAAACCGTGAAAGTCTGATGAAAGCGACTGGAATCCATGACGCAGATGTGATCAAGCATCTCGTGGATCAAGGGATTTCGGTGGAAACGCTGGCCAGTATCGGGTTGATTCCTTTGGTCGCTGTCGCTTGGGCAGACGGCAAAATGGAAGATAACGAGCGGAAAGCCGTGCTCAAAGCGGCTGCCGAATCGGGAATCGACCAAAATAATTGCTGTTACGAGCTCATTTTACGGTGGTTGAACAACAAGCCCTCCGCCGAATTGGTGGCCAGTTGGAAAGAGTACATCGGCGCCCTCAGAGGAACCTTGGATGCCACAGCACTCAACCAAATCAAAGCCAGCATTCTTGATCGAACCAAACGGGTCGCCGATTCCGCAGGTGGATTTCTTGGTGTGCATACAACCTCGGCCGTCGAAAAAGAGGTGATGGAAGACCTTGGGTCGGCTTTCGATTAAGCCCGATTTTCTGCGGCAGGCCTCCGCGACCGACAGAAGCTGAGGGCGTGGAAAGGGGCTGGATATACACGAAAGCCCCCACCCACCGCGTTAGTAGTCTAGAAGTTTTGCGCGTCGAGTTCCCTCAGATAATCGATGGCTTCCTCCAAAGAACGGGTGGCGACACCGCGGATACGTCCTGCTCGATCGCATTCGCCAAGCACGACTAACTCGGCGTAATTTTCGTTGAGCTGCAGACGCTTACGTGCGCGGGCCCCAATCGTATGGTCGTTCAATTTGTGAGCCTCCATGTGGTGCTCAATGAGCCAAGCGGTGCGATCGCTGATCAATCCCTGCAACGCCTCCAATCCGGCCGCCACATGATCGTGGGGGGCGAGTCCCTTGCCAACGTCGTGCAAAAGAGCTGCTGTCAGAAATTCTTCGTCGTAGGGCAACTCGTCGCAGGCTAAATCAAAGACTTGCAGGCTGTGGTATAGAGCATCGCCTTCCGGGTGGTATTGGGGGTTTTGCATCACATTTTCCAGGGGTAGTAATAAATGATAAAACACCTGGAATGGATCGACCTGGTCTTCTTGCATGGAAATTTCTTCAGCTAACTGAATGCCTGGGTACTCATCGCAGAGGAACTTTTTGAGCTCGTTGATGCTTGCTCTTTCGATGGCCTTGCCAGTGATTGAGCTTTTGAAAACGAGATGGGCTTGAGCGGTGGGATAAACCGTGACCTCAATTGGGTATCGGTCTTGGATGTGAAGGTGACGGTAGACCTTTAACTCACCCTGTTTGTGGACCTCCTTTCGTTCCACCTCATAACGGAATCCGTGATAATCCAGCGTGCCGGAAACTGCTTCGAGATTGTCAGCAAAGACATGCAGATCAATATCAGAGCCCCGGCGGATATGTCCCGTTAAGACGCTGCCAATTAACCGCGGGCGATAGTCGGCTAATAGCGTCATCAAGTGCAATCCTCGCATCCGCATTTCTCGTAACTTGGTGTCAAATTCGACTTGCCCGTCAAACATGCGGGACATGTTTTGAATTTCGTCTCGAATTTCCGCGTTGCTTGGCAGGTCAGCTGGTTTGACCCAGCCCTTGTACACATACCGCGCCGCTTTCATTTTGGCCTGATAGTACTCGGATTCTCGTCGATCAAACATCAAGCGAGCCGCTTCCCAGGCAATTTGCCGCCGAATTTTTGAACGTTTCATAAGGGGGCTCTCAAAGTGCGGGGTAATGTTGCTCCCACACCAAAAAGTTAACCGGGCTACTGGCTTTATTGTCTGCACGCTTGGCTGAATTAGCATTTCTTCCAAGTTTTATCGCGGAAATCGACTGAGTTACCCAAACCTGCTGCGAACGTGATTATAAATACATAAAAGCCTGTGCAGCTGACCTTGTCGATGGCACGGCTTGCTGGTTATGACATAGCATTAACAAACTCATCTAAAAAACGTTCAGGCCGTAAAGGCACCTATCATTCAAACGGTCGTTTAATAGAATGAGTATATCTGTAATAAGGGGACAGAAATGCGAGAAGACTCAACCAAACATAAAATTATTGAGGCGGCTGGGCCAATTTTCGCGGAAGTAGGGTTCGAGAACGGAACCGTGCGCGACATTTGTCGGGCGGCCGATGTGAACGTCGCGAGTATTAAGTACTACTTTGGCGACAAGAAGAATCTTTACTTGGAAACTGTACTCTACGCACGCCAGTCCCGGGCCGACCGTTACCCATTTCCAGGATGGAGTGAGGGTACACCGGCGGAAGCGCAGTTGTACGATTTCGTTTCATCGCTGCTGCGACGTTTGACCGTATTGCAGGGTGCTCCCTGGCAAGTCAATTTGTTGATGCGTGAATTGATGAAACCGAATGAGGCATGCCGCGTAATCGTACAAGAGTACTTTCAACCAATGTTTCGGGGTTTAATGGCGTTGATTGATCAATTGGTAAAATGTCCACTTAAAGAAGAGGATCGTTTGAAGATAGGATTCAGCATTATTGGACAATGTCTGCATTACCGTTATGGCACAGCCGTCATGGATTTGATGGTACCAGCGGGTCTCCGCGATTCCTTTGAGATTGAGCAACTTGCCGATCACATCACAAAATTTACGATGCATGGGTTGGAGAACTATTCTGAACAACAAATGCCGTCACAAGGCGAATCCGATTAAGCAGAGCTCCAAGTAGCCAAACAAAACGAGCAACCCAGTTCATATTTAGATTGCCCGATCCGAAGTCGGATTGCGGCTTTTAAATTTGTAGCACACCACCACCCCATACATATTTTGAACGATTAAATGGCGAAGAAAAATCTGCAGAGTTTCTTTCAAAGTGACACGGGCCGGTACGCGACTTCTATCTTCATCTTGGGTGTTTCCATAGCCGCATGTTTGGTGCTGTGGTTTATTCGACCCGCAAACGAAAAGAAGGAGGCTGTAGAGTCTCGCAAAACCGTAACGTTTATCGAGTCAGTGGATTTCGATGGCCAAGTAAGCATGAAGGTTTCGGGGGTCGTCGAACCGCATCGTGAAATCGAAATCGCAGCCCAGGTTGCAGGGTTAGTCGATGAGAAGATGGCCGATTGCCGAGCCGGAACTTATGTCGAAGCGGACGACATCTTGCTCAAGATTGATTCCTCGAATTACGATCTTACCTACAAACGATTGTTGGCTGAAAAGTCGCAAGCGGAGGCCAGTATCGTAGAATTGGAGCAGGAACTGGAGAACCTTGATCTTTCGCTTGAATTAGCGAGCAAGGAGTTTGCTCTGCAGAAAACCGACTATCAGAGAAAAGTAAAAGTCGGTGATGCTCTTTCCGCCAGTGAGCTTGATCAGGCGATGCGAACCCTGACGTCAGCGGAACGCAGCCTCACAGAATTACGGAACACAAGACGTTTGGCAGAAACGCGGCGGACACGCTTGAAAACGGCGGTTCAGCTTTCCGAGGTGCGTTTGCAAGAAGCACAGCTCAACCGAGACCGTTGCATTATCAAAGCACCTTTCGATGGGGTCATTGTTCAGGACCCGGTAGAGGACGGTGACTATGTTGCTGCGGGGAAGACCGTGGTGATCATGGAAGACATCGATAAAATCGATGTGAAGTGCAACCTCCGATTTGAGCAACTGGCCAAGTTGGTGAAGTATCAGGTGCCAGATTCCAGATACTTATTGGACCCTACCAAAGCCTACGAGTTACCGCCTACACCGGTGCAGGTGAAGCGAAAGTTACCGAGCGGAGAAGAATTAATATGGGACGGCATGCTCGTCCGATATGACGGGATTGGTGTCGATGCCACGACGAAGATGATCCCCTGCCGAATCGAAGTGGAAGATCCGATCAAGATGCAGGCGGGTCGCCCCCGAGCCCTGGTTCGCGGGATGTTTGTGAATGTTGATATCGAGCTGGATATTCGACCCGACGAAAAAGAATCGATTATTGAGTTGCCGGAAGTTGCGGTTCACCCGGGGGATCGGATATGGATCGTCGAGAATGGCAGGTTGAAACAACGCAAAATTAAAATTATCGAACGCATCTACGAGGATGCCGAAGATCCTGAGGATCGCTTGGTCGTGGTTAGCATTGATCGCGAAGAATTGGCGGAAGGGGCACAGATTGTCGATTCCGCACTTTCGCAGCCTGAGGTGGGTGCCGAGGTGATATCGATTCCATCAGAAAAAAACATCAAAGAAATTCACAGCAGGATGCGAACGGATGCGAGCGAACGTGGGGGGGAATCCCAACCCAGCAGCGCGCCCGCGGAAGATCTGGATTTTAGGAAAGCTCAAGCGGAGCCAGGAGTTGTTCGTTCATGAAATCGGTTATCCATTGGGCGATTAAAAATTCGCCGGCAATGAATATGATTCTGATTGCTTCGTTACTGGTCGGAGCGATCAGTATGATCGTCATGCGACGCGAAGTCTTTCCAGAATTTAGTTTGGAAATTCTTTTGGTATCGGTCGCCTACCCCGGCTCCACACCGGAAGAATGTGAAGGCGCCATCTGCGAAAAGGTGGAAGCAGCGGTTTCCGGTGTCGACGGTATCAAGAAGTACACGTCCGTGGCACGCGAAGGCTTTGGCTTTTTGGTTATTGAACTGGATGCTAACGTCAAAGACGTGCAAAAAGTCCTCAATGAAATTCGCTCTCAAATTGATCAGATCCGAAATTTCCCCGACTCGGTGGAGGATCCGGAAGTCCGGCAGATTGTATTCAAGATACCCGCGATCAGCATCGGCATCCTCGGCCCGAATGATAGTCAGTTAGATCCGCTCACACAGCAGGCGCAATTGCGGGAGCTCACCGAATCGGTTCGCGAGGATTTGTTGCAGTTAGAGGCGGCAAAGCCTGAGAGTCTGCTGCGTAGAATGTTTCATTTCATGATCGCGCCCCCCGGGCGAAACGCCATTAGCACGGCGGAAATCATCGCGGCTCGTGACTATCAGATTGATGTGGAGGTTTCGGAAGAACGCATGCAGGACTTTGGTTTGAGTCTGGAGCAAGTCGCTCAATTGATTCGACTGAACAATATGGAAATGCCGGGCGGTAAAATGGAAACCGCTAGCCAGGAAATGCTCTTGCGCAGCAAGGCACGCCGCGAGTACGGCGATGAAATTGCCAAAATTGAAATGGTTTCTCTGCCCAACGGCGACGCCATCCGGGTCGATGATGTGGGTGACGTGATCGACGGGTTCGCGGATTCGACCTCGGTACACCGCGTCGATGGGAATCCTGCCTTGGTCATCAATGTCGCGCGGACATCGGACGAAGATTTATTCACGGTGGTCGATACCGTAAAGAAATATGTCGCTGAAAAAGGACCCTTGATGCCCGAGGGTTACGAACTGAAATTGTGGAACGATGTTTCGGTGGACGTCCATGATCGCATCGATTTGCTGACCAAAAATGGTCTGCAGGGTCTGTTCTTGGTGTTTTTGGTGTTGGCGATTTTTCTGGAGTTACGCCTCGCCTTTTGGGTCGCTATGGGGATCCCCATCAGTATTCTGGCGGCCGGGTTCATTCTGTTGATGACAGGGCAAACCCTCAACATGCTCAGCATGTTCGCCTTTTTGATGGCCTTAGGGATTGTGGTCGATGATGCCATCGTGATCGGGGAAAATATTTACGCCAAACGGGAATTGGGTATGAAGCCCGTTCAGGCGGCGGTGGAAGGTACTTACGAAGTGCTGCCCAGTGTTTGTGCTTCGGTGAGCACGACTATTTTGGCATTTGCACCGTTGATGTTTATCACCGGAGTCATGGGTAAGTTTTTGGCGGTCATGCCGGTCGCCGTGATTGCCATGTTGGTGATTTCATTGGTGGAGAGCCTGTTAATCCTGCCCTGCCACTTGGCTCACGAAAACAACCTGTTCCTGAGAACGCTGACGCGTATCTTTTATGTTTTCAAGCCGTTATTGAAACCGTTTGAAAAGCTCAACAAGGCAGCCAGTCGAGGTATGGAATGGGCTGTGGAAAAATTCTATGAACCGCTTTTGCGGTGGTCTCTGTGCAACAAACCACTGGTGCTGGCCAGTAGCTTGTCGTTAATCATTCTTTCCGCTGGTGTGGTGGTGGCAGGCTGGGTCGCGTTTGAAGCATTTCCCAAACTCGATGCCCGTAAGATTTCTGGAACCGTAGTGTTTCCCGATGGCACGGCATCTTTCGAAGCAGAAAAGGCTACCAAGAAAATGGAGGCGGCCTTGCGTGCAGTGGAAGAAAAGATGCCCGAGGATTTTATCAATGTGGTTTACCAACGAATCGGCGAAATTGGCAACTCCCTGGGCGGCCCTTCCGGTGTGACGAATGGCAGTCACGTAGGCACCATTGAGGTGGAGCTGGTTCAGCCGGACGAGAGAGACATTGAAAGTCAGGATATCATCGACCTCTGGCGAGAAGAGCTCGGCACGATTCCCGGTACCGATGTCATCAAGTTTGGTGCCAGTGCCATGGGCCCGGGTGGCAACAAAATCGAATTCAAGTTGTTGGCAACCAACGAAAGCGTGGACGTGCTAGAGCAAGCCGCTGAGGAGGCCAAGGCCTGGCTGGCCGAATGTGAAGGCGTCACGGATATCGAAGATGATATGCGGGTTGGCAAGTATGAAATGGTGCTCAGTCTGAATGATAAAGGTCGCTCCTTAAATCTAGACGAGTCACGTTTAACACGCACGGTGCGAGCTGCTTATTTTGGTGAAGAGGCAATGCGGATCCAACGAGGGCGGCATGAAGTTCGCCTGATGGTCCGTTTCCCCGAAGAAGATCGAAAGTCGATGGCGAGTTTCGAAGAGATTCGCGTGCGTGATGCGAACGGCGTAGAGCTGCCACTTACAGAAGTGGCTGACGTGGATGTGCAGCGTGCCAATTCGGAGATCAATCGTCTCAACGGGAAACGCTGCATCACCGTGACCGCCGACGTCGACAAATCCTCAGGAGCCAATGCTTTCAAAATCGTCAATGAAATGAAGTCAACCTTCATTCCTGACCTGTTGAGCCGTTACAAAAATGCTGGAAAAACACTTTACGTCAGTTGGGAAGGCGAACAACAACAGACGATGGAATCGTTCAGCAGTTTGGGTGTTAATTTTGTTATCGTCTTGTTGATGATCTTCATTTTGCTGACTTTGGAGTTTCGCTCCTACATCCAGCCATTGATCATTCTGTCCATCATTCCTTTCGGCTTCATCGGAGCCGTTGTGGGGCATGTTTTCATGAGTTTGGACATGACGATGTTCAGTATGTTTGGATTGATTGCGTTGACCGGCGTGGTCATCAATGACTCGATTGTACTGGTTGACTTTATAAATAACCGCGTTCGCGAAGGGGTACCCATCAAAGAGGCTTTGGTGAGTGCGGGGAAACGACGCTTCCGTCCGATCATGTTGACGTCCATCACCACGGTGGCCGGTCTCTTTCCCATGTTGCTGGAAACGTCGTTGCAGGCTCAGGTGCTTATTCCCATGGCCGCCAGTTTGGTATTCGGTTTGATGACGGGAACGTTATTGATCCTGATTCTGGTTCCCGTTTTTTACGACATCTACGCTTCGGTCGCCAATGTTGCTGCTGGTCAAGTCACCGACGATTATGTGGAATGGCTAGAGCAACAGAAACAGGATGCCAACCCGGCTCTCCAAAACGGTTAAGATTTCTTGGCGTTAAAGCAAATGCGACCCGGGCAATAAGGCGCCAGGGAGCTTGTGCGAAAGAGATGCCGCTGAGTTCCACGTCAGGATTTTTTTTGGGCTGCCTCGTCCTCTGCGGCCATTTCGGGGGGTGGTGCATCGGTTCGCCAATCGGCATCGACGCCTTCGCGAAATAATTTGAAGACGTCGAGGTCGCTGGAGCCCACCTCGCTGCTGATTTGCATGGCTTGCCGCGTGGTCAATTGGTAACGAGTTCCTTCACCCTGCGTGGTGGCTGCGACGGAAGCAATTTTCCACCAGAGCAGGTTCTTTTCTTCGCCGGTTAAGGTCTCGAACGTCTTTAATCGTTTTCTTGCGGGCCTGTCATCACCTCGCTGAGGACGGGAAAGTTTTTCCAGTGAAGCCTGTAAGTCGGCGATACGTCGCTGTCGCAAGGTGCGAGATTCTGGCAGTTTATTCTTGACGTCATCCTCGGAGATATCGAGATGCGAATTTTGGGATCGAGAAGATTGCGTGGTGGTAGGGTCAGCGTTCTGAGGTTGATTGGTTTTTTGTGAGATCACGAAAAAAGTAAGCATCACCAAAGCGATGGCGGCCGTTACGCCAACCGCAATGATGGGGAGGCGAATCGCGTTAGAGGAGGCTTTATTCACGGTGTTCATGGACCCCAAAAAAAGATGCTACCGGCCCAATTGCTGGAAAGGGTCATCGGCTCGTCCAGAATAAACCCCACGCAAGTGAGCCATAGGTAAAAAACGTAGGGACCTGTAGAAAACCTACAAGGTTTATCGGAAACCCATGCGTTTTAGTTGCCCGTCGAGGTGATTTGCAGGGCATTGGTAGGTCTGGCATCGGTTGGCGAGCCGGGGTTAACCAGTCCTTCCGGAGAGGGAGCGGCCGCGATGGGTGTAGCGATTTTTTCAACCGCATGAGCATCGGGTGAAGCGTTTTTGAAATCAGTTAAAAAAATCGCGGCTGCGACAAGAATTCCGAAAACACATGCTAAGCAAAAAAATCGCATGTTGGCTCCCTATTGAATTGTTGTGCTGCCCCCCTTCATCTCCCTTGGCTGGGGAAAGTTGCCAGAACTGAACGTTTAAGTCCATGGCGAAATCTTCAAAATGACAAAGAAAAATGCAGGGTGGATTTTTTGCACAGCGAATATTCGGTAAGTTGTTATTGGAGAACGGGTTTCGGCATTGATGTCGTTTGCCTGCAAGCAACGAAAAAAGGGAAGCGATGGCTGAATCACTTGATGTGCTAGTTGTGGCCCCCCATCCGGATGACGCGGAATTGGGGATGGGCGGTGCCATATTGAAAATGCTGGATGCCGGGCTCGAGGTCGGCATTCTTGATCTCACCAGCGGCGAACCTACTCCGCACGGTAGTTTGGAGATTCGTGCGGCGGAAACGGAGGCGGCGACGCGGGTTTTGGGCGTGCCATGGCGGGATAATTTAGGTTTGCCCAACCGCAGTCTGGAAGCGACTTTGGAAAATCGTCGTCAGCTTGCGGAGGTCTTTCGCTTGACGCGCCCTCAACACATCTACGCGCCCTACTGGGTCGATGCCCATCCCGATCATTTGGCGGCGACCGAGTTGGTCGACGCGGCTAGGTTCTGGTCCAAGTTAAGTAAGACAGACATGCGGGGGGAACCATGGCATCCAAAGCGGATCTACAATTATTACTGCGTGCATCTAAAGATGGCTGCCAATCCCGCGTTTGTCCTCGATATCTCGGACGTTTGGCCGCAGAAACGTGCAGCCATTGAGTGTTACCACAGCCAATTCATCCAAGGTCGCGAGCATTTGCAGCCGAGCTTTATCGAGCAATTGGAGGTCGAGGCGGCGTATTGGGGAAAGACCATTGGGGTGCGGTATGGTGAGCCCTTTACCAGTCGAGAACCCATCGGTTTGCAGCAGTTAAGCCAACTGATTTAACGGCCCTGCAATTTAACGGCAAGGTTTTGTCGGGATCTCTCGTCGGGAACCGGTCTTTGCGGAGCATATTGCAAACAAGTGCGGTAAATTAAGAATGTCATACGGGCCACATCCGTGGGGAATCATACACCCCTGCTGATTTGGAAAAAGCCGCCAGAGGTCGATTTCAGATGGCTGCTTTTTTTCTGAATTTGTCTATCATTGAAGCTCCTGTTTGCTCTCGTTAACGCATTTTCTCCGTTGAGGAATCAACATGCTTTTACGTTTTGGTCTGTTCCCGATTTTCATGATGGTCTTGTTGGTCCCTCACCTGTGGGCTCAACAGACGGAGAGTTCTCGGCACGAGGAAGGCTTGCACGAAAACGCCCCGGATGCCTTCGTGCTCAAGGGAGCCAAGGTGGTGGTCAGTCCTGGGAATGTGATGGAAGACGCGGTCGTCGTGATACGCGGGGGGCGGATTGTGAGCGTTCGCAATGCGGGCGATTTACCGGCCGGGCATCGTGTCATTGATCTCACTGGAAAGACGATCTATCCGGGCTTCATTGACGGATACAGTGAACAGGAGATTGTGATCTCGGAAGCGCCCGAGCATGCTCGGTATTGGAATGCGAATATTCGTCCGGAACGCGATGTCACACAATTATTTGCCTGGGAAGAAGATGCTACCGAAGGGTTGGTCAAGCATGGGATCACGGCGGCTTTGGTCACTCCGGGAGCGGGTATTTTCAAAGGACAGGCTGCTCTTGTGCTGGCCACCGAAACCGATCCCGAGAGGTCCGTGTTGGCGAGTCAAGTCGCCCAAGCCGCTGAACTGACCGTGCAGCGGAGGTTCGGCGGACCACGGATTTACCCCTCCTCGCCAATGGGGGCGGTCGCCTTGGCTCGCCAAGCGATGTACGACGCACAGTGGTATGCCAATGCTTGGGCTGCGGCTAATCAACAGGCGGATCTCAACCGTCCAGAAAGGAATGCTTCTCTGGAAACTTTGGGAAAGGTTTTGCGAAGAGAACAGCCCCTGTTGGTCAGTACCTCGAACGAACTGATGGTCCTGCGTGCCGACCGATTTGCCAAAGAATTCAATGTCCCCCTGATGATCGTAGGCAATGGGAATGAGTATCGCCGGTTGGCCGAGATTGCGGCGTTGAAGCGGCCGCTGATTTTGCCAGTGAATTTTGCTTCGGCTCCCGCCGTGGGGACCCCCGAAGATGCCTTGAATGTATCGTTGGAATCACTAATGCATTGGGATTTAGCTCCCGAAAATCCTGCCCGACTAAACAACGCAGGGGTTGAGTTTGCGTTTACTACCAACGGGCTCGATGACAAGAGTGAGTTTCTTAAACGCATCAAGCAAGCCGTTAAACGCGGACTACCTGCGGACAAAGCGTTGGCGGCATTGACAACCGTTCCCGCCAAATACTTTGGGGTCGATACTCAGGTAGGTACCATTGCAAACGGAAAATTAGCGAACCTGGTCGTCACGGACGGTGATTTATTTGCTGAGGGCACCGAGGTGGTGGAGACATGGGTGGCCGGGCAGCGACATAAAAACGAGGAGAATCCTGCTCGCAAAATTGCCGGGAAATGGCAGGTGCAATTAGGCGCACAGTCATTCGTTTTGCAAGTCGATCAGGATGGTTCAAGTCTCAAAGGAAAAATCAATCCGCCTGATGCGGATGCCGCAAAAAAGGAATCGGAAGCTACCGCAGACGATGATGCGGATGTTCTTAAATCGACCAAGTCGCTGGTATTGATCGGCACGAGACTGAGTGGGTCGTTCAAATCCAACAGCATGGATATGCCGGGAACGGCCCAGTTCTCATTGATTGTGAACGCCGATAATGATGCGGCCATGGGTTACGTCATTTGGCCGGATGGTCGTCAAGCTAATGCCACGGCCACCCTATTAGAGCGTTCGCAAGGATCCGATGATAAATCCAAAACCGCCAAAAGCACTTCTTCCGACGCAGCCAAAGGACGCATGGCCGGCAAAGGTCGCGGTAAGGGGAAACGTCGCGGCGGTGGAAAGCGTGGGGGCGGAGGCCGAGGTAATGCTGCCGCCGATTTTTCAGAACAGCCCGCCTCTTTCCCCGTGAATTATCCACTGGGTGCATTTGGAGTGACCGAGTCGCCCCAGATGGAAACGGTGCTATTCGAAAATGCCACGGTTTGGACGTGCAGTGATGCCGGCATTTTACAGGGTGCCGCGGTTTTGATCAGCAATGGAAAAATCGCTGGGATTTACGCGGCGGGTCAAAATCGACCTGTGGTAGACAAAGTCATTGACTGCACCGGAAAACATCTAACCCCCGGTATTATTGATTGTCATTCGCATTTCGCTTCCGACAGCGGTATCAACGAGGGGTCTCAGGCGATCACCTCCGAGGTTCGCATTGGAGACTTTATTGACTGCGACGATATTACGATTTACCGGCAGCTGGCTGGCGGTGTGACCGGTTCCAATATTTTGCATGGTTCTGCCAACCCGATCGGGGGGCAAAATCAGGTAGTCAAATTACGTTGGGGAATGGGCGATGAAGCCATGAAAATGAGTGAGGCGCCGCAGGGGATCAAGTTTGCATTGGGGGAAAATGTCAAACGCAGTCGTTCGGCCGGCAGTCGCCGATCGGGGGATTCGCCGCCTCGTTATCCGACGACGCGGATGGGCGTTGAGCAATTGATGCACGATACGTTTCGGGCAGCTCAGCAATACAAAATGCAACATCAAAAATGGAATGCCAACCGCCAGGGCTTACCGCCTCGACGAGACTTGGAACTGGATGCGATTGTGGAAATTTTGGATGGGAATCGCTGGATCCACTGTCACAGTTATCGCCAAGACGAAATCTTGGCTTTGATTCGCGTGCTCGACGAGTACGGCATCACAATTGGTACCTTTCAACACATTTTAGAGGGTTACAAAGTCGCCGATAAAATGGCTGAGCACGGGGCCATGGCCAGCGCTTTTTCTGATTGGTGGGCTTACAAATTTGAGGTTTACGATGCGATTCCTTATGCGGGTAAATTGATGCACGATGCAGGTGTGGTCGTATCTTTTAATTCCGACGACGGCGAATTGGCCACGCACTTGAATCAAGAAGCCGCCAAAGCGGTCAAGTATGGTGGCGTGCCGGAACAGGAGGCGCTCAAATTTGTAACCTTAAACCCGGCCAAGCAATTGCGTATCGATCAATATGTCGGATCCATCGACCTCGGCAAACACGCCGACTTGGCATTGTGGAACGGACCTCCGTTGAGCGCTTACTCTCGTTGTCAGCAAACTTGGGTCGATGGCCGTAAGTATTTCGATGTCCAGGATGATGCCGCGGCACGTCAAGCAACCGCCGGCATGCGGCAAACACTGGTCCAAAAAATCCTCAATTCAGGTGAGCAGATGAGGGCGGATGACAGTCGAAACGATGATCCCCAGAATCTTTGGCCTCGCTACGATGAATACTGTCGCTCGCACCTCAATCAAAGTGATGATGCGGCCATGATGGAACGACTGCAAGAAGCTTGGCTGGCAGAGGAGGAAGAATAATGCACCACTCCATTTTTAAGCTCGATCGGCTTGTCGCCATTCCCATTGCCAATATTTTAATTGTTCAAAACATGTGGAAACGTTCCATGAATTTCTCTTCTCAGTTCCTGCTGGTTTTTGTGATAAGCCTGTTGACTCTGGCCCCCAGTGTTCGGGCCACGGATGAGGTGCCGGGTGCGAAACAAAAACAACCGGTGGCCATCGTCGGTGCTACCGTGCACCCTGTGGCATCCGCACCCATCGAAAACGCGACGATTGTTTTTGCCGATGGCAAAATCACAGCGCTCGGTGCAGGAGTCGTCGTTCCCCAAGGAGCGGAGGTGATCCATTTGGCAGGTCAGCACGTCTATCCCGCCATGTTTGAGACTTATTCGCAGTTGGGACTGACCGAAATTGGAGCCGTCCCGGCCACCATTGATACGTCCGAGACAGGCGATGTGAATCCGAACGTGGAGGCGTTGGTGGCTGTCAATCCGGATTCGGAATTGATTCCGGTAACCCGCAGCAACGGGGTGTTGTTAGCCGTTTCCGCACCTAGCGGAGGTCTCGTCTCAGGCACTTCCGCCGTATTGCAGTTGGACGGTTGGACGTTTGAAGATCTGTCTTTGAAAGACAAGGCAGCCATGCAGGTCAATTGGCCATCGCTGCGACGCAGTCGTTTTCGCCGGGGTACTGACCAGGATGAGAGCAAGTTGATTAAACGTTATGAAGAGCAGATCAATGGACTGAAAGAAATCTTTGACGAGACCCGAGCTTACCAAGCGGGGCAGCAGGTTCGCGGGGCTGAGCAACCTTTAGATTTGCGACTGGAAGCGATGATCCCGGTGGTCAACGGTGAGTTACCGATGATGGTGGCTGCCGATTCATTAAATCAGATCCAGTCGGCGGTGGCTTTTGCGGCCGAACAAAATGCCAAGCTGATCATTATAGGTGGCTACGATGCGCCGCTGTGTGCGGAGTTGCTCAAGAAGCACAATGTGCCGGTCATTGTTTCGGCAGTGCAAAGACGACCGCTTCGCCGCAACGACGCCTTCGACACGCCTTATACGCTGCCGGCTCGCTTGGCCGCAGCAGGCGTTCCCTTTTGTATTTCCTCCAGCGGGCGAGCCAGCACTTGGAATACCCGCATTCTTCCGATCCAAGCTGCCATGGCGGCCGGTTATGGACTGGATCGCGAAGAAGCGGTCAAGGCGATCACACTTTATCCAGCACAAATCATGGGCGTCGACGACCAAGTCGGTTCCCTCGAGGTCGGGAAACACGCCACCCTGTTTGTCTGCGACGGAGATCCTTTGGAAATCGAGACGCAAGTGAACCACGCATGGGTCCAGGGGAAGAAGGTGGATCTCTCGGACAAGCACAAACGCTT
This sequence comes from Planctomycetaceae bacterium, assembly GCA_024232675.1. Classification (GTDB taxonomy): domain Bacteria; phylum Planctomycetota; class Planctomycetia; order Pirellulales; family Pirellulaceae; genus CAJQPP01. The sequence goes on along the minus strand of JAAEPL010000044.1, from coordinate 392 downwards.
GTACCAAAAGTACCAGAAAAAGTACGAGCAGCTTGAAAACGAAAAGTGAATCGGGAAGGGATCCATCCCCTGCCGGATGGGTTCCGATCGCTTCCGTGATTTGAGTTCCACAACTGTGGAATTGTGCACTATCGTCAGCAACCGCCGCTGCTGCGGCGTGCGCGCGAGCGAGCTCTGGCACGAGCGGCAGCCATTTGGCGACGAGCCATTTCCTGTTCTCGCTTTACGGCGTAGACTTGAAAGTCCGCCTCGACTTTTTCCTTTGCGCGATCGGCTTCACGCGATCCTCCATAACGGTGGAAGACTTGCCACGCGGGTTGGTTGGATCCAAAAGAGCCATGTTCGAACTCGACGATTTTTTGGGCCACATTCTCGACACCCTGATAAGTGGC
>JAAEPL010000043.1:2500-10653 GCA_024232675.1 Planctomycetaceae bacterium | reverse complement strand
GGCAAGGATTGCGGCGGAACCGGCTAAACCCATGTTTTTCAAAAACGCCCGCCGATTTTTTTGCGATGTATGAGTCACGATTTCTTCTGGGGAAATGACTGGAGGAAAGGTACTAGCTTACTAAAAAGAAACCACGCTCGCATTTTAATTTGTCAATATCGAGCAGGGTCTAGCGGATTGAGAATCAAAACGTGCGAATTCCATTAAAAGTAAAAACACAAGACATTACCTGTGAAATAATTAACTCTCTGAAACGGGTTAGAATATCGAAATGTTTTACATTCTGGTTTATCCTGTACGCTTCTCAAAAGTATTCGATGCCCATGGAACATCGCTCGCAGTTTGCTTGGGATGAAAGGAGCCCCCTCTTGATTAGGTCAAACCGATTATTCCCTGTCACCATTTTTCTCGTATTTACGCTGGGTACGCTCGAGGTCTTCGCCCAAAACACAGGCCCTGAACGCATGTTTCGTGATTGGGACAAAAACGGGGACGGAGTGCTCACAAAACGAGAGGTTCCGCAGGGGGCCAAAAGTAATTTTGATCGAGTCGACCAAAACAAAGATGGAAAAGTTACGCTGCAAGAGCATCTAGCGGCTACGTCCGGTCCACCTGCGTCCGAAAAATCAAAACGACGCAGGAAGCGAGCAGAAACTCCTGAACCCAGCAGTCGCAATCGCCACACCATCCGTCAGGCTTGGTCGCAGGAACCCCAAGGCATCGAAAGGGAGTATTTCGCAAGCCCACCCACTCAGTCAAAAAAATCGTGGCCCGTCACATTTATTTTTCATGGCAACGGCGGGCAGGCACAAAACGCTTTGGGCAAATGGCCACAACGTTTACCTGATCACCTCGTGATCGCTGGCCAAGGTTACGAAAAGAGCTGGAACATCTCGGATGAAAGATCGCGGGCTCCCGATGTGGATTTTTTCCGGGATATGGTGGCCGATATTAAGCAGCGATACCCGCAAGCAGATTTGTCAAAGACGACCATCATGGGGTTTTCCAATGGGGCTGGAATGGTCTTTCGACTTTTGATCGAAACGGACGAAAGCACTCCCATCCAGAACGCGATCCCTCTGATCTCGTCGATGGTGACGGAGCAATTTCATGATGGTTCATTCTGGAAACGCTCTGATGACACCACAGGAAATTACGATATGAAAGCGACTCCTGCGGGTGCGAAAAATTTACTGACCATCCACGGAACAGAAGATCGGATCGTCCCTTACCGAGGTGGAAAGCGAGGACGCAGGGCAATCCACCTTTCCGCTCAAGACACAGCTTACGCTTGGGCCCGCCAACAAGGTTTCAAAGGTCCGCAGATTCCCGATAGCGAGGGGGAACGAGTGACTCGGGAGATCAGGGAATACGCCTACCCCCAGGCAAGCGTGACCCACCTTAAAATCATGGGAGCCGGACATGGATTTGGCAGACAATCTAAAGCGGTCAATGATCGCGTCATTCAATTTATCCAAGCGGGCCTTAAGTAGCCGCCTTTTCAGCTCCAATTATAAGCCGCAACTTCCCTTTTCCCCGTTGCCGTCAATTGCCGAACTCGCCGCTCAAGATTCTTTATCAAGATGAGACCATCGTTGCTGTCGATAAACCGGCGGGGCTACTTTGCCATCGCAGTCGCATCGATAAATTCGCGACTGAGTTTGCTGTGCAAAAATTACGAGAGCAGATGGGTCAAGAAGTTTTCTTAGTTCATCGAATCGATCGCCCTACCTCTGGCGTCTTGCTATTTGCACTTAACTCAACCACCGCCCGCGATTTGAGCCAGCAAATGGCAAGCCACGAAATTTGCAAAAGCTATCGAGCAATTGTCAGAGGACACCCACCCCAGCGCGGCCGTTGGGAAGAGGCGTTGCTAGAGAAACCTGATCGCATGACCGATCACGGAGCGCAAAAAGACAAGCCTCCCCAAGCGGCCATCACAGAATTTGAGACACAAACACACTGGGAAATACCATTTTCGGCCGGCAAGTATCCTACAAGTCGGTACGCTGAGGTTCTCGTCAAACCTAAAACTGGTCGGAGGCATCAAATCCGCAGACATTTCAACCACATGGCTTACCCCTTGATTGGCGATACATCTCATGGCGATCGCAGGCACAATCGATTGTTCCGAGAAGAACTCGGAGTCTCGGGACTATTATTGGTCGCCAGCGGCCTAGAATTTCGCCACCCAATTTCGAACGCCCGGATACAGGTGATGGCGAAACCCAACGAAGCCTTCGAGAAAGCCCGGAGGCAGTTGTCTCTCTTTAATTTCGGAGATACATGTGATGCCGCAGAGGTTTAAGGCGTCCCATCTCCCACCCTTTGGTTATCGGTTGAGAACAAAAGCAAAAAAACCTCGTCGGTGACTTTCACTACGGGCTAATTAATTGCTTCCGTTGCCACCGTTCTCTGATTAATGCCACTGCAGTTCACCCATACCATCGTGAGAAAAACTCATAGCCTGCATCGGTTGCTGCGCATCCACTGTAGAAGCCCGCACCGCTTCTAGGTACTCTCTCATATCCATCGCATCATGCATCATATCTCGGAGGTTAGCCACGCGTAATTTCCAAGCGTGTTTTTCGGCAAAACTAATCTCTGGCTGCCGGCGATACGGCACATCTTGTCCGACCAGCATCGACAGGTACCCTTCCGAATCGAAAAAATCACTCCCCAAATCATTTTTTAGCAAACTAAAGTCAGGCCCTACAGCTTGGTAATAATCCACATACTTTTGCGCCTTGCCCAAAGGGGTATCCGCTACACAAGCCTGCCAAAAAGGAGTGTCTCGCCGAGTATTGAACCGGTAGTGCAACGCCAAGAAGTCCCGAATGATTTCCCAACTGTTGGCTTGATTACGGTTGTAAGCATCTCTAATTTCGGGCATCAACGTCGATCCGCCTGACTTGATAGCCCGCACCAAATTGACCACGCCATCACATATCATGCCGATCGCAGTCGCTTCAAGCGGTTCTACAAAGCCGGCAGCGTTCCCCAATGCGACAACATTTTTGACCCACACACGGCGACGGGAACCGGGCTGAAACTTAACTGCTTTGGTGTCTTTCACCTTGGGATTGCGTTGCCGAAACTCCTCTTCCGCTTCGGTATCAGATGCGAATTGCGAACAGAACACATATCCTCGATTAACGACGTGATCATGCTCAATTTGCCATGACCATCCGGAATCCATGGTCTCTGCTGTGGTGTAAGGATGATAGATGTCGTCAGGCTCACGTTCCCAACCGCCAAAAATGGCACGGTCGCAAAAGAGGCTATCCGAAAAATCAACGAAAGGTTCGTTGAGGCCACGCCCGATCAATTCAGCTCGGAAACCTGAACAATCCAAGAATAAATCGCCTTCAATCTCTTGGCCGGATTGCAGCATCAGGCGTTGAACTCCGCCTTCGTTCAGTACGACATCATCGACGATATCATCCAACAACTGCACTCCCTGTTTGGCCGCCGTGGCTTCCAGAAACCCGACAAATCTTTTGTTTTCCAGGTGGTAGGCAAAACCGTTCTTCAATACGGGTTCACCAGCAGGATTTCTCAAACAAACTTTGTCGTGTGCCATCAGTGCCGACATGACGTTTGCAAACTCAAACGAATCGTCGCAGTAATACCCAACAGCATGCGAATTTTCAGAAGTCGGTCCCGTAAATTGAGGGGTAAACGTGTAGTTGAAAGCATCGCGAGGCCCCCATAGATAATGGATTCCCAGCTTAATGCTGGGGCAGACCTGCCGATAAAAATCGCTAGGTTCGAGCCCCAGAAAATTGTGCAAGTAATTGACGACAGACCAGATGGTGCCTTCCCCCACTCCGATCACACCCATTTTGGTTGACCTAACCAAGGTCACGGGGATATCAGGCAGATGTTTGCGTATTCCCAGTGCCGCAAGGCAACCCGCCGTGCCTCCACCGAGAATGACGATCGAAGAGATCGAGGGATCAAGCATTTTTTTCTCGGTAACCCCGGACATGCTACGGCTCCAAACTTAATTCAAGATTCTCATTACCCCATGGGAACCGGAAAATCCCTCCGCTCCCCACCGAATAGCTGATGATAAACTGCGCTTAGCTCGTTTTTTGCCGATACAGGCTCGGATCGACCACCGCAGACATTGCTTCGGGGTTAGCAATTCGTTCAGAGCCTAGAAATTCGGCGATCAACTGAGACATTTCGATTGGATTCTCAATCAGGCTGGGATAGTCAACGTCGAGTACCTCGGCGCGAGGATTGGCTTCCAAACGGCGACGGGCACTAACACGATGCCGCAACATTTCCATTCGCATCCGATCCTGATTTCCATCTTCCGTTTCCGGCGTCCCGTCTCGCGTTAACATTTTCGTCTGGGAAGCAACTACTTCCTCGATGGGGCGATTCATGAAGATCACCTTGTAGTTATGGGCAAATGGAAGATCCTCTAAGACCATCGTGACTGCTTTGATCGCTTTCTCCTCCAAACCATCTTCCAAAAGAATCGTTGGTTTTGTTTTAAGGCGTTTGATATCTTCCCACTCGTAGTAGCCTTTGGGATTATCTTCATCGGCCACGCGTTGGGCATCGGTTTTGGGCGGCAAACCACCGGCGTCCAGCATTTGCATCATTAACGAAGTCCCCGATCTAGGCAGACCCGAGACAATCACGAACGATTTACCGGAAGGCTTTCGCGGATCAGGCCGATCGGGACGTTCTTCATTTAATTGCCGTTCTCGCTCCACCTCATCCGGCAACTCAGGGAGATCCAGGGAGCGATAATTCGAGTCTCCCGGAGAAACCGCACTGAGTTCTTGCTTCTTTTGGTATTCCTTAGCCAATTCGGCATGTTCTTCTGCCTTTTGCGGATTGTCTAATCGGCTCCGGTAAACCGTGGCGAGCCAACGGTGGGCGGGTATGAAACCTGGTGAAAACTGCAAGGCCGTTTCAAAGGCGACCACCGCACGCTCGGGATCCCCCGTCTTTGCCAGCCCGATACCCAATTGAAGATGCGCGTGTGGCAATCGGTGTACTAACCCAACCGCCTCGAAAGCGGCATCAATTGACTCTTGATACCGCCCCAACCGCGCGAGTGTTCTCGATAAACCTTGCCAAACCTCAGCATCATCGCGATTCTTTTTGAGGGACTTTAAATAGACCCTTTCGGCATCGGGCCACCGCCGCAACTTGACAAAAATTTGCCCGACGCGTTTTAACAATATTGGATTCGCGTTGCGTAAATTTTCGGTGCGTTGCAAAATTTCCAAAATTTCATGCTCTCTGGATCTTCCCAGCGACAACTGCAATTCAGACCAAATAATCGGGATCAAAGCGTGCCTCGTCGAGTCCAGCGAGAATGCCGACTCAATCAATTCACTTGCCTGCAACCGCAGCCCCGATTTTTGACAGGCTTGAATCAGCTGAACGATAAAACGCGACTCCCAAGGAGAGCGCCTGACCAGTTCTTCCAGTAACGGTACCGCCTCCAGCGGTTGTCCCACAAACATGTAATTTCTTGCCAGGTTATACATGCATTCCATCTCAGCGCTGATGAACTGCTTGTCCTTATCCTCAATAGGATCTTCGATGTAACCTAACGCGGCAAATTGCTTGACCAGTTCCTCTGCCTCTGCAGGATCGAGCGGTTTTTCTTCGGTATGCATTCCCGATTCAAAATCACCCGACACATCCTCCCAACTATCGATAACCTGTACTTCAGGGGTTGTTTCAAAGACCTCCAGCAAAGGTCTTCCATCCATATCTTTGGCGACGGGCATCCCTGCAGCTACCAAAATGGTCGGTGCAACATCGATCAAACTGGCTCCGTAAATCCTTTCGTCCTGCTTGATCCCCGGCCCTTGCATGAGAAAAATCCCATATCTTCGATGCCAAATCGCCGGACCTGCGGGTTCTTTGGGATTCCCCATCGGCCTAAATTCACCTGACATAAAACCGTGATCCGAACACAGGATGACCGTTGTTTCCTCACCGGCCAATTGCATTAAACGTCCCAACATCAAATCACTAAAGCGGTAAGCATTGGCAACGACATCTTTGAAGATCTCGAAATCATCTTCGGGAATATTTTGCATCCGGGGTGGATGGTAAGGCATGAAAGCATGCGAAAAATGGTCGATGCACGTGTAGTAAATCGCCATAAAGTCCCAAGGCTCTTGCTCCATCACTGCGGTGCCCACCGCATGCGTCGTCAATGTCTCCGACATCACATTGGCAAAGGTCTGCAAACGGGAATCTTCGTCTTGATTAATTCGTTCAGCCTGCGGAATAAAAGCGCATATTTGCTCGGCCTGCAACTCCGATGGCAATACCTTGTATTGGGCGTACTCAGCGGCTTTCTCTTCAGGGAACACAGTACCCGAAGATACTTCTGGTTTCCCGTTCTTGAATTTTACGCCATTAACCAAATTGGAAACGATACATCCATTGACTGGTTCCGCCGGATGACTAGCCCACCAATTGACGACATTGCTCCGCAGCCCCTGTTGTGAAAAAATGTTCCACAGAGCCTTGCAATTTCGAGAATAACTACTGAAAGGTCGGTAACCACCATTCAAACGATCGGGCTCTACGAATCCATGGACACCATGCTTGTAGGCGTGCTTTCCAGTGACGGCCGAATTCCACAGCATGGGCGAAAGAATGGGCTGCAACGTTGCCAAATTCCCCATGACCCCACGATTGATAAACTTTTCCAGATTCGGCAAAAGTCCTGCATCAAGGAGAGGATTGATGTGTTCCCAGTCCGCCCCATCCCAACCGATGAGAAGAATTTTCTTTCGAGATTCCTGAATCATATTCTTTTTCTTATGTGGCAAAATTCAATCTCGACCTGCCTTGAGGTTTTTCAGGTGAGATCACTGACAACTCGGCGAGGTACTCAATCGGTGGATATCCGATTTACCGAGTAAGAAAAAAAAACGCCCGAATGCAATTCGGGCGATCTTTTTGATTCTCTTACTTCCCAAGGATCCTAGGACGCTTGACGACGACGTCGCCATGCTCCCACGCCTACAGCACCAAGTGCTAGGATACCCAGTGCGCCCGGTTCGGGTACGGCACTAGCAACTTGGCCAACGCTGATGGAGTCACCTACATCGCCCCAGGAATACTGGACGAAAGTCGCTCGGTTATCGGGAACACCAAAGACATTGAGCTCTGCGTAACCGTATTGTGTTCCGCCGCCCAAATCAAACTGGAATCCGATGTAACCGGTACCTGGAGCTACAAATTGGCTGTTGGTATAACCGCTCCCCCAAGCCATGTCCCCTCGATTACCTGCCAAAACACCGAAACTTTGTGTAGAGACATTGGCGCCGTAGGCCAAGTTGGAAGGGTAGTTATACGGTCCGGAAGCAAAGCCGGCGATTTGAAGGTTTCCTACGCCAACAACCGCTAGCTGGCCTTGACCCGCGCCAGTCTCACTGAAGCCCTGCTGGAAGGCGAAACTAGCGCCAGAGGCACCGAAAGTGTAAGGCCCAAAAAGCTGAAGATAACCGTCAACTACCGGATCTTCCAATAGTGAATTGACCGAGATTGTAGTGATCTCAGCGTCCAATTCAGCGTGTGGTCCCAACATTGCGAAGGTACCTGCGGCACCCGCCACCAGATATTTTGACCATCGGTTACCATCAATTGAAGCTTCATCTCGTTTCACAACCACTGCTTTACCCCCTGCTTTAACGACATATGTACTCATAATGTTTGTCATGACTTCTTGGGTTGTACCCTATCTAATAAAAAACCATTTACTAGTGGTTGTAGGGATAATGTTAAAAAACATACCCATTTTTCATAAAAAACGTCCACAAAAGCTTGGTTTCCGTGAATAAAAGCCTAATTTGCCAAAAAGTAACGCCCCCAAATCCGGTGGGCTTTCACTGGCAAGCAGGAAAAAAAGGGCATTATGCGTATCTAAAGTGTTTTACGTGTGCCAAACAGCGTTGAGGGGGCTGGGCAGTCTTTGCATTGGAACCGGGCCTACAGGCCCCTCCATAAAGAAACAGGTTAAATCCTGGTATTCCAGCTCCGTTTGCTGTGGCTGGAGCCCTGCCCAGCTTGAACTCAAGACCAGTGGGATTTGGATGCCTGCGGAATCGCGAGGCCTACCCGATCGACTGACATCGTCTTAAGACATTAAATCGCGA
>JAAEPL010000042.1 GCA_024232675.1 Planctomycetaceae bacterium | reverse complement strand
TGTGCCGCCAGTATCGTCAACGCGATTCATCTGATGGGGCAACAGGTTGGCTTGGTCAGTAATGCCCGAGATGCCGCGGATCGTATTCGTGAAGAGGGTTGGAGAGGAGATCGCCGCACCCGAGAAGAGGCCCAAGATTCGGCAACCATGGCCAGCGAAAATACGCGTTTGCGACCTGTCATCGTACCCACCCGCAGAGGGGATGATCAGGCTCAGAATATTTTCCAAACCTTAGCGAGAATGGAAAAGACCGACGGTTTGTCTTTTTTTGAGATGGTTGCAGAGGCTCAGCAGCGGCTACCAAAAGATGCCTCGATTATTGCTGTCCTTTCTAAAGTCGACCTGGAGTATGGCGTGGCGTTGGGAGAGTTAAGACGACAGGGTTATGCGGTGACGGCGATCGTCAATTGCTACGACATCGGGCGATTCAGCCAATTGAGTGCCGCCCTGTTAGCCGAAGGAATAGAGACCAGGCATTTACGCGATGAAGATTCCATCCGTACGATTTGCGAAAAACAGGTGTTGTTTGCCAGGGGGTAATCAATTCATCCCGCCGAATCACTGGCGGCAAGACGGTGATGGATCCCGCAGCCTTTGGGATGGCATTCGAGAAGGTCGGTTTGGGGCGGCGATATAAGTCGCTTGCTGACAATGAAAAAAAGAGAGCTATGAGTAAAAACTACGACTGCATTGTCCTTGGCGTCGGCGGTATCGGAAGTGCCGCCATGTACTACGCAGCTTCCCAAGGTTGGAGGGTGTTGGGACTCGATCGCTTTCCCATCGGACACGCCAGGGGAAGTTCTCATGGGCAAACCCGAATTATTCGGCAAGCCTACTTTGAGCACCCCGATTATGTGCCGTTGTTAAAGTCGACCTATGAGTTGTGGGACGATTTGGAAAAAATAACGGGTCAATCGTTGTTTCAGCGGACCGGTCTGTTGCAGGTGGGGAACCCACAGAGTTCGATCATTCAGGGAGTCAAAGCAAGTGCTGAAGAGCACGCATTGACCGTTCGCGAGTTTGACAATGCGACGCTGCAAGATAATTTTCCCTTGTTTCATTTTCGTGATGACGATGTCGGTGTCCTGGAAGAGAATGCCGGTTTTCTGAGAGTTGAAGAATGCGTGAGCACCTTTGCTCAAGCTGCTCTCGAAATGGGCGCCGAATTGGTGGAGGGAGTCACGATCGAAGGATGGGATCAAGGCGCCGCAGGGTATGAAGTGACGACTTCTCAAGGTCGCTTCTTTGGCCGAAGACTCATCATTGCCGCGGGCGCGTGGGCTCACCAACTTATGCCTGAGCTAGACAGAGAGTTGCGGGTCATTGCCAAGCATCAGCACTGGTTTCGAATCCCCGATGAGCGAACAAGGTTAGATAAAGGTTGTCCGATATTTTTCTTTGAAACCGCAGAAGGGTATTTTTATGGCTTTCCCGATATTGACGGAAATGGCACCAAAATCTGTGAGCATTCCGGCGGCACGCCGGTTGAGAATGCATTGGAATTAAACCGTGAAATCGATCCAGTCGATTTGGAACGCGTGCAACACTTTGCGCATCACAGCCTGAACTGCCCTCGTGGAATTCATCACGATCACCGGGTATGTATGTATACGATGTCTCCGGACGAGCATTTTATAGTCGACCGCGCTGACGACCAGGTTGCCTTTGCCTGTGGACTATCTGGGCATGGATTCAAATTTGCGCCTGTGTTGGGGAAAGCCTTGGTGCAATTACTTGAGGGTTCACCTCGAGCTGACATGGATTTTTTGAAGCTGAAACGCTTTAATGATGAACCCTAGCGAACGGTGGCATGGGTACGGCTAGATTGGGATCGAGGTTGTTTTAAACAGCAAATGGAAATCAATGGATTCGAACACCGCAGATGTAATCGTCATTGGCTCGGGCCCCGGAGGCGAAGGGGCGGCCATGCAGTTGGCCAAGAGTGGCAAACGAGTGAAGTTGATCGAACGTTTTGAGCAAGTCGGGGGAGGCTGTACGCATTGGGGCACCATCCCCAGCAAAACGCTGCGGTTCTCTATTTATCAGCTAACCGAAGTGCTCAGCCTGCCGCTCATGCGAGCTTGTGGTGTTTCGGTCAATTTTTCCATGGCCGATTTGAAATCGCGCACCGAATCAATCGTCCATCAGCAGGAATCGTTGCGGCGAGGATTTTTCGACCGAAACCAAGTCGAAGTAATCCATGGCGAAGCGTCTTTTGTCGATGAGCACACTCTCGCAATTGACGGTGACCGCCGTTTGCAAGCGGACTTCATTGTGCTGGCGACCGGTTCTCGGCCTTATCGGCCTGAGCATATTGATTTTTCACATTCCCGGATTTTTGATAGCGACTCAATCCTCTCATTGGATTTCATGCCTCGCTCGATGACGATATACGGGGCTGGCGTGATCGGTTGCGAATACGCCTCCATGCTGCGGCACCTCAATATTAAGATCAACTTGATTAACAGCCGGCATCGTCTTTTGGATTTTCTCGACGATGAAATTTCAGACGCCCTAAGCTACAACATGCGCGAGAATGGAATTGTGATTCGGCACAACGAGCAGTATGCCTCGGTGCAAGCTGGCGATGACCATGTTGAGCTGAAGTTGGAAAGCGGTAAACAGATTCGCAGCGATGTTTTCTTGTGGGCGGCGGGACGGACCGGAAACAGCGATCGCCTAAATTTGGAACGCGTTGGCATGACTGCGGATTCGCGTGGGTATCTAAAGGTCAACGAGTTTTATCAAACGGACGTGCCGCACATCTATGCCGTCGGTGACTTGGTGGGTTTTCCCTCATTGGCCAGTGCGGCTTATACCCAGGGGCGGGTGGCTGCCAACCATTGCTTGGGAGATGCGGACGAAAACAAGTGTCTTGGAGAGGTGCCTTCGGGGATCTACACCAGTCCAGAAATCAGCTCGATTGGAAAGACCGAGCGGGAATTGACGGCGGCCTGTGTGCCCTATGAAGTGGGAGTCGCTCAGTTTCGCCACTTGGCACGAGCCCAAATTCTGGGCCGCCAAGTAGGCATGCTAAAGATTTTGTTTCATCGAGAGACCCTCGAGATTTTGGGGATACATTGCTTCGGCTGCAACGCCGCAGAAATTATTCACATTGGCCAAGCCGTGATGGATCGAGAGGTGGGTAATACGTTGAAGTACTTTATGCGGACGACGTTTAATTATCCCACGATGGCTGAAGCCTATCGAGTGGCGGCCTTGAATGGGTTCAATCGGGTAAAGTGTTAAACGCGGGTTTTGGTTCTGTGAGTTGTTTAACCAGACATTGCCGTTCACCTGCGAAATCGCTGGTCATGGATAATTGCTCGGGATGGCAGGGTTTGGCCCCCCCTGCCACAAGAGGGAACTAGGATACGGGACGGTTGGCAACCCCGCTGCGGAACTCCTGGTTAGATATCAGCAAAATAGTTGTTCAAACGGTGAGAATATGCGGGCAATTCCTAATGCGTGGGCCTCAGGAGATTTCCCCTGCGAACGAATTTAGCCGGTTTACACCGTGATTTTGTGTGTACAAAACTTCGGCGTGGTAATTAGAATGGGGCTATAGAAGTCGCCATGCTGCCTTTTGGGAAGCAGAGATAAAGTCTCAATTTTCCCGATTTCTGGCTAAACTTGGCGAATAATTCGGCTTTTCGAGTACAGAAACCGTTCTCGAACCGTTTACACCATATAACTCGCTTCGGCGATATTTTTTGCCATTATTCGTTGCTAAAAATTTGGGGAGAGGCTAAATGGCCGCACCTAACGTATTTTTTGACAATTTCGCGATCCTGCTGGGATCGACGGAACTCTCTGCGGACGTGTTCTTCGGGAACGATCCTGATGGGGATACCATCGAGAGGTATGAACTGACTGACCTAAATGGGAATTCTGGGTCGGTGAAGGCGATTGTTAACGGGATTGTTAAGCCTGCAAACACGCCTTTTGAGGTAGCAGATCTCAGTACCATGATTTTCAACGGTGGCACCACTATTGAGAAAAATGCGTTTCGCGTAAGAGCTTTCGCAGGTGGCGAATGGGGTCCAAGCGTTGATGGCTTCTTCTTTGGTGTGGTACAAGAAAACCAAAAACCCGTGGTGGTCGCCAGCGATTTATCCGTCGTGCAAAGCGAAATGCTGTCTCTAAGTGATTACATCAGTGCGGTGGATCCGGATGGTTTTCCGATCAAGCGATACCGCATTTTGGACGCCAATGACGGCCCGACTTCGGGTCACATTGAATTGGATGGTGTCGAACTCGCGCCACAGCAATGGCACTTTATGTGGCCAGACGAACTGGCGCGGGCGAAATTTGTTGCGGCCGAAGCAGCTCCCAATAACGACCCCATCTACATTCGTGCTTTCGATCGGTTTAACGGTAACGGGGTCCAGCAGGCTGGACAGTGGAGCGTGGCGGTCAACGTTAACAGCTTTACCACTGCTAACATCAATCGGCCGATGGGCATTCCTATTGAATATGATATGGCAACGGAAGAGTCGATTGCTTTATCGGATTTGATGGCGTTCACAGACGCGGATAACAACACACTTAAACGGTTCCGTTTCTACGACACAGCTGTCCATCCTTGGTCAGGAAACGTAGAACAGAACGGCGTCGCTTTGGATGCCGGGCAATGGTACGAGTTTTCGACCGCCGAATTGGGCGAATTAACGTGGAAATCTGCGGACCGATCCTTCACTGAACAGATTCGATTTCAATTCTTTGATGGCAATAATTGGAGTGATGTCTCGACGTCTCGGGTACGGACCAACGAAAAGCCAATGATTGGCGTCGCCGAGGAATATAGCATCAAGCAGCAACTCGAATTCGTCGACGTTTCTGACTTGGTCGTCAAACTGGATGATGGGCCGGTTTTCACTAAGTACGAAATCTACGATGCAAACACTGACGTTGGCTCGAGCAATTTCCGCTTGGGTGCGACGACTTTGCAGCCCGGCGTCATTCATGAGATTACTCCGAGCGAGTTCTTCGACTTGCAAATCAAGACGGGTGTTTACGAACAACGCAGTTTGGATGATATGTACGTCCGAGCTTACAATGGTACTTTCTGGAGCGATTTCACTCGCCACACCGTGCGAACGGAGCCGGAATACATTGACTCGTTGGACCAACTCGGATCCTGGCAGAATTACCGACCGACCACCAATGGCATGTTGAACATGACCTTCAGCTACATGCAGACTTTCCCTGCATATGGCGGCGGCCCGGAAGAAGAGTTCATTAGTCCATGGCCGGAAATGCGAGCTCTGACGCGTCAGTCATTCGACCGCATGGAAGAATTGGTTAACGTCCAATGGGAAGAAGTTGCCGACAGTGAATCGACGGAGTTCGGTCGGGGTGGCGATGTTCGCATCGGCACGTATTGCGAGGCAGACAATGGTGTTGCAGCCTACGCTTACGCACCTGGCCCCGGCGAAATCAACGGCGATATGTGGTTCAACCGCTGGTACACCGGGAATTCACAGCAGTACTTTACGGACGCCTCTGACCCGCCTTGCGGATTCCCTTCCACGGATGATCCACCGGTTATTCCACCCGGATTCTTCATTCCTTCGGATGCTTGGGATAAGGGTTCTCCTAACTACGCGGTCTTCAATCACGAATTTGGGCATGCGAATGGAATGAGCCATCCGTTTGACGGAGATCCCGTGCTTCCGGCGGTTACCGACAACGCAAATTTCTCCGTTATGTCCTACACGGGTGCACAATTCTCGGAATGGGGTCAGCAGCTCTACGATATCGCCGTATTGCAAACCAAATACGGTGCAAACATGACCCACGCGACCGGTGATAACGTGTACGACAGCGATTATTGGCGCGGTACACTTGATGTTGTTGATTCGATTTGGGATGCCGGCGGAACAGACACTATCGACGCATCTGATCAATTTATAGGAGCCAGTTTTGATCTGCGTCCTGGCGGTTTCAACCTGATCGGTCAGGGAGTGGTTTCCATCGCTTTCGGAGTCGATATTGAAAACGCCATCGGTACTCAATTCGATGACAAATTTGTCGGTAATGAACTTGCCAACGTTTTAGAAGGCACCGCTGGCAATGATGTTTTCGAAGGCTACGGCGGAAATGACCTGTTGAAGGGTGGAGCCAACAACGATACCTACATCTACAAAAATGATGACGGTATGGACGTCATTAATGAAGATTTTGGCGGGGGCAGGGACAATATCGATATCGGGCTTTTCTTGGGCATGGACGACTTCTCGGAAGATTTGTCATTCACACGCCAAGGATTCGATATGGAAATCAATTTCACCATCGACCAAGGAATCAGCCGCGGTTCGATTACGGTCGAAAACCAAGGGTTTGGTCGAAACCGGGTCGAGACTTTAGATGTTCTCGGTGTACCTGTCGATCTGCGGTTCTTGTTTGAATCGATTACGGAACCCTCCCAGCGGTTCGCAATCACGGGCACCATGGGACAATACGGTTTTGAGGTTACACCTGTTTAATAACACAGACTCCTAACTAAAACAAAAAACGCTTTGCGATTAAGATCGCAAAGCGTTTTTTTTATGTTGTGCAGGGCAATTTAATGGCAGCCATTTGCCATGTTGCCGTTAATGAATTAACGTCGCCGCAGCAGATCACCTACCGTCCAAGCCGATTTGGTTTTTTCTGAATCTGACAAGCTAAACTCAGTTGAGTAATCTTGAGACGGTTTTTTTGCCGTTAGTAAGGGAATCCGTTGCAGTATCGGTTTTGCCTGCCCGAAGTAGCCGTTGCTCTTAGCCTTCTGGGTGGGAGGCTTTATCCGAGACTGGCTGCCCGGAAAGGGGGTCACCGTCGAGGCGGGTTGGGCGGGCGTGGGCTGTTGCACTGGGCTGGCGTTAGGAACCTCTGGGAGAGGAGGTCTCACGACTTCCCATTTGCATTGGCACTGAGGGCATTTGTACTTCTGTTTGGTAAGGAATTTTACCGATTTTGTTTTGGCGCAAGGTGAGCAGGGAATATCAATGCAAGCCGGTGGGCAACAGCCTTTGGCTTTGTTTTTACAGATGCGGCACCCGCCACCAAGCTTGCAGCCTCGTCCACACCCATTGCCGTCGCAGCCATTG